>CAOLUI010000013.1 GCA_948479395.1 uncultured Bacilli bacterium
GTCTTATTTTTTTCTTGATCACTTTCTACTCTTGCTGTAAAGTAAGCATATGTTGCTCCTACTATTACTACTAGCATTAATGATATCATTATCACACTTAGCATTATTATTCTTTTTTTATTCATTATATACTCCTTATTATTTATTTAACTTATTATAACCCCCCCCCCGACATTAATGCAATAAAAAAGAAACCTAAAATAAGATTTCTTCTAGACATTATTTTTCAATATTTTTTAATACCCAAAATATTAACTAATATCAAAATAAATCATGTACTAAATAATGCCTGTGTACATACTAATAATATTTACTTAATATCTAAATTAATGACTCCTGTTTTTTCCAATTTTACAATTTCTGACTTATAATTTAAAGCAAGTCCTATTACAAAAACAGTTGCTAAAAAATAAATCCACAACATTAACATCACAATGTTGGCTAAAGCTCCATAAAAAAGAGCATAATTAGCAAAATTATTAATATAATATGAATAAAGTGCTGTCACACAAATCCACATTACCGTTGTAAAAACAGAACCATAATTAACATTAGAACTCGGTATTTTTCGATCTGGAGCCATCGTATAAAGAATTTTAATAAAACAAAATATAATTAACCAAGTAATTGGTCCTTTTAAAAGATTAAAAGCAAATACCATTGTTTTTGTAATACTAGGATCCATATTTACGTATTGTACCATTTCTATTATATTCTTACCAAATACTGGTATTAATAATATAAAAATAAATAATATTACAATAATAATAGTCATCACAATAGCTTTAACGCGTCGTTTCAAAAAATTTGTATCTGGAATTCCATATATAGTATTGGAAGTAACAATGATAGATCTTGCTCCATTACTTGCAACACAAAAACCTATAAATAAAGTAAGAAAAAAACTAAAATTTACATTAGGCAAAGTAACAATAGGCACAATTAAATCAGCCACATCATTTCCAAAAGCTTTACTTAAAAAATCTGCTATAAAATCAACTGGTAAATGCAAAAAAGATGCCCCATACGTTATCAAGGTAACAATAGGCACAACTGATAACACAAAGAAAAAAGCCAGTTGTCCTGGTAAAACCACCATTTCTGGTCTGTGAATAACACTTAAAACATTTGCCAAGAATTCTTTTAAATGTTCTTTCATTATTTACCCTCTTTTTTACTCTCTTTTTGCTTTTTTACCTCTTCAACAGCTTCATTAATTGCATCCTCTACTGATTTTAAATGATCTTCTATCATACTATATCCAATTGTTGCTCCATATTCATAAGGTAATTTTTTTAATTCTTTATTTAACTTATGAATATAACTAGTAATTTGTTTTGTTTGATATCCAATTAAATAAACTACAAATTCATTTCCGTCTGTCCTCATAATATCACTATTATCCAGTTGCAATTTTACTAAAATATTAGCAACCGCTTTAATTTGTATATCCCCTTGTTCATAACCCATAGTATCATTAATATATTGTAAATTATTTAACTCAATCACAATCACTGATTGAGGATAAATTTTATTCTTGCTCCAACTATCTATATTATCATTTAAATAATTTCGATTTTTTAATGAAGTTAATTGATCAATATATTTCAACTTATCTTCCTTTTTTAATTTTTTATTTGTTTTAGCTTTTTTAGCTATTTTATAAACATATAAAAATATTAAAACAAAAGCAATCAATAAATACATAAAATATTTAGCAATTGTTCCCGTAATTGAACCACTTTGAATAGTTTTTTCATAATTATAGATTCCCTTGTAACTAGTTTTAATAGGATCTTTATAACGTACAAATTCTTCAAACAACTTAATAAATGTTTCATTTGTATCAATTTTAAAAGAATAATCTTTATTTAAATTAAACTTATATCTCAAACTATAAGAATTAAAAATACTATTTCGATAAGTTTCAAAAATATTAAAATCAACTATAATTATTCCTTTTTTCTTAACTATTTTTTCTAATTCTTTACGATTTTTATAAGTCTTAATATTTAATTTCGTATTATTTACTAAATAATTATATAAATTAGTATCCTTTTCTACATAAATAGTTTCCTCATTTAATGCCTTTAAAGAATTAACTACTAAACTATTTTTTTTACTAGCTAAAACACTATAACTAATTCCTAATCCCGAAGAAACTGAGTCATAAGTATTTCCTAAATCATAATAATCAAAATACAAATTAATTTTGTTATTATTTACAGCTTTTAATAATTGTTTATAATTTTTATATTTCACAAACTTTAATTCAATATCACTAAACTCCATAAATTCTTTTAAATATTGAGCTAAAATTCCGCCATAATTTCCTCCCACAATCACTTCATAAGGATCATTATTAATAAAGCCATAATTATAGGCAACACTTCTCATTGCATCAATATCAGTTGAAGAAATATTTAAAGATTTTGCAAACAACTCAAACAAATGATTTTGATAATTTTTTTCTAAACTTTTTAATTTCCAACTTTCATAATATTTTTTCAAAATAGAACCTAAATTATTATTTTCACCACAATTTAACTTATAATAAAATATCATATCACTAAAATGATAATTAATCGCATAATTATTACTTAAAATATTATTTAAGTATAAGTGAAGTGGAACAACTATATATTGAATTTCTTTTTGTTCTTTAAAAACTTTTAGCATTTCTTCTTCGTTTTCATAAGAAACAAAATTTATTTTTTCATTATTCATATAACTACTTACATAAGATAAATTACTAGTTAAAACACCAATTTTTTTGTCATTTAAAACCTCTAAAGATTTTATATATTCATATTTTTTCCCTACTAAAACATAATGATCTTCATAAAAAGCAATTTCTCTTTCATTTAACGTATTTCCTACTCCAAAAGAAATATCATGAGATTCTTCCCCTAAATTATAAGCTACTGGATTAACATTTAATCCATATTCATCAGAAAAATCAGTTAAAAAATCATAAAAAAGACCTACTCCATTATTTCCAAAAACATCTACATTATTTAAAACATTAATATTTTGTACAGTTGTACTATTATCTGCAATAAATCTCTTTTCGACTGCTGTTAATTTATTAGAATTACGAAAATAAATTAATAATCCTCCAACAATAGAAATAACTAAAAGTAAAATTATTATTCCAATAAAAACTTTCTTTTTATTTTTCATAAAAATTACCTACTCACTATCTTTTTTTACTTCTGTATTATTATTCCAAACTAAGCCACTACCATTAACATTTTTAGCTCCCATAATCAAAAATCCTTCATTACTTTCACTTTTTTCACCTTTTAAAGTATAATGAAAATCATAAAAATCTTGATATTTTTGTTCAAAATTCATTAAAGATGCTAACGCTTTACTTTGTGCTTCTACTAAAGTAACTCCCTCTTTAAAATTTAAAGTAACATAAATTATTTTTCCTTGGACTTTAAAAGAAACATCATTTATCAATTCATCACTTTTCATGCTATTAAGAAAATTATTTTTTACATCGTCTGTAATATTTACTTCTTTAATTCCCTCTAAACGTTCTCCATAACTAGATTTTGATGAACCAAAAAAACAACTTATACATACTCCAAATATCACAAAAAAGCAAACAATAACTATTAAAGTTAATATAAATAAAACTCGATTCTCAACCCATAAATTCTTTATTTTCTTCATAATCCACCTCTCCATTTAAGGTATATTTAATTATACTACATTATATATTATTTTACTAGTTTTTTGCATGCAAAAAAGTATTGCTAAAGATTATTCACAATACTTTTAATTTTTTCCTCATTCCAAATTTCAATTCCTAAATCTAGAGCTTTATTATATTTACTCCCTGGTTTATCTCCAACTATTACCACATCAGTTTTCCTACTTACTGAAGAACTAGAACTTCCTCCATAAGATTCAATAATAGAAACTAAATTATCTCTATCCATAAAAGATAAAGTCCCTGTTAAAACAAAACATTTACCTGTAAAAAACTCATTAAACTTATCATCTTCTCCCAAATATTTTATATTAATACCTAATTTTTTTAAACTAGATATTAACTCTCTATTAATTTCATCTTGAAAAAAATCTACTAAATTTTTTGCTAGTGTAGGACCTATGTCTTTAATATTATTATATTGTTCATAAGTTGCTTCTCTCATTTTATCTAAACTTTTAAAAATCTTAGCTAATAATAAAGCTGTTTTATCTCCAATCCCAGAAATTCCTAAACCAAACAATAATCTTTCTAAACTATTTTTCTTACTCTCTTCAATAGCTTGTAATAAATTATCAACACTTTTATTGCCAAAACCCTCTAACTCTATTAAATCCTTTCGATGATCTTTTAATCGGTAAATATCCAGGATTGTTTTTATAAACCCTAAATTATAAAAATCCTCTATTATTTCTTCTCCCAAACCCTCTATATTCATTGCCTTTCGACTACAATAATGAATTAAAGCTTCCACTTTTCTCGCAGGACACAATTCATTTAAACAATAATAATCAACTTGATCCTTTTTCTTTTCTAAAATACTCCCACAAATTGGACAATTATTAATCATTTGAAAATCTTTCTCTATACCACTTCTCCGTGCAATTTTTGCTTCAATCACTTCTGGTATAACATCTCCCGCTTTTCTAATAGAAACTACATCACCAATTTTTAAATCTTTCATTAAAACATAATCCTCATTATGAAGAGTTGCTCGCTTAACTGTTGATCCCATTAAAATAACGGGATCTAACACCGCATTAGGTGTAATTCGTCCAGTTCTTCCCACCGTAAAAATAATATCTTTTAATTTTGTTAAAACCTCTTTAGCTGGAAACTTATAAGCTACAGCCCATTTAGGATATTTAGAAGTAAAACCTAATTTTTTTTGCGAAACCAAATCATTAACTTTAATTACTATTCCATCGATTTCATAAGCTAAACTATCTCTTTTTTGAGAAGCTATTTCAATAAATTTTTCAATTTCTTCAATTCCCTTAACTATAGAATTAACTTCTCTATTAACTTTAAATCCTAAATCATTCATAAACTGTAATGCTTCTTGATGGCTTTTAATTCCATAATCTTCAGGATTTGGCAAATGATAAATCCAAGTATCCAGTTTTCTTTCTGCCGCCACCTTAGAATCCAATTGTCTAATAGAACCAGCTGCCGCATTTCGAACATTTTGTAAAATTGGTAAATTATCTTTTTCTCTTTTAATATTTATTTCTTTTAATACATTCTTCGGCATATAAATTTCGCCCCGAACTTCTATATCAATTGGTTGTTTTAAAATTAACGGGACAGATCTAATAGTTCTTACATTATGAGTAATATCCTCTCCTACAATTCCATCCCCTCTAGTTGCCGCATAAACAAGTTCACCTTTTTCATAATGAAGCGATACACTCAAACCATCTATTTTATACTCACAAACATAAATTGGTTTTACTTCATCTTTTATTATCCGCGTATTAAAACTCTCAATTTCCTCTAAACTAAAAACATCGGGTAAAGAAAGCATTGGTATTTTATGACGAACTTTTTTAAACTTATCAATTACTTCTCCCCCTACTTTTTTAGTAGGCGAAGAGGAACTATCAAATTCTGGATTCTCTTCTTCTAAAATTTCTAATTCTCTTAAAAACTTATCAAATTCTTGATCTGTTAAAGTCGGATTATCTAAAACATAATATTCATAATTTGCATCATTGCATACTTTCCTTAAATAATCAATTCGCGATTTAATTTCACTTTTTTCCACAATCATTTCTCCCATAAATGTTTTTTATAAATATTTTCCTTTTTTAATCTTTGTATTTCATTTTTAACAACTTCTAAATCACTAGCGTAAGTCATACCAAACCAATTAGAATTACTAGTCCAATTATAAAGAACTAACTTCCCACTTTTTATTCCCTCATTCAAACAAATAGGAAGCAAAACTTCACCATTTAAAATTATCTCTTCTTCCTGTTCAAAATATTCTTCCCAATAATTTTCTAATATGGAAAAAATATCTTTTTTAAATGCAAAAAAATTCATTGAAACTGGCGTATCTTTAGTCAATAAAAAAGTCTTATTCATATTAATTGGTTTTGCTATAATTTCTGTTTCACTATAAGTTACATTACTTTCAATTATTGATGTAATTTTATCTCCATCTAAAGATAAAAATGCTCTTTTTAAAACGCCTTCTCCACTAGTATCCCCTAAAGCATAAGAAATATTTGCTCCTAACGCTATAGAATTTTGTGAATTTAAAAATTCTACTGCTCTAAAATAGGCTTTTTGCCCATAAAAATCATCAGCATTTATAACTGCAAAAGCATCATCAATAAAAGGTTTAGCAACTAATAAAGCTTGCACTGTTCCCCAAGGTTTACTTCTTTTTCTCATATTTACCTTTTTAGGAATATCATCTTTTTCTTGAAAAGCATATTCCACCTTCACTTTATTTTCTAAACGTCTCCCAATTGTTTCTTTAAACAAAGCTAAATTTTCTTTTTGAATTACAAAAACAATTTTATTAAAACCAGCTTTTATGGCATCATATACTGAATAATCTATTATAAAATTTCCATCGTCATCAATAGGAGTTAATTGTTTTAATCCCCCAAATCTAGAACCAATTCCAGCTGCCATTACTACTAAAGTTAAATTCATTTTTTTCTCTCCAATCACTAACATTTTTTTAGACTCTTATGATTTTTCATCAATTTTTTTATTCCTATACTATTATTAAAAGCCACTGTTAAAAGCAGTTTATCAACACCTACTACAACCCCTCTTCCATAAGTCTCATGAAGAACAACATCTCCTGCTTGCCAATCAACTTGTTCATTCGAATACATCTCATCCTTTTTAAATATTTTTTCCTCTTTTATACTCGAATTAGTAACTTCAACTAAATCATCATCTATTTCATCAATAAATCTACTTGGAGGATTTATACTTTCTTTACCATACAATAACCTTCTTTTCGCATTAGTTAAATACAAAAGCTCTCGAGCTCTTGTAATTCCCACATACATAAGACGTCGCTCTTCCTCTATTCCATCTTTCTCCATTAAAGAATTAGCATGAGGAAAAATTCCTTCTTCCATACCTATTAAAAAAACCACATCAAATTCCAAACCTTTAGCACTGTGAATCGTCATTAAAGTTACTGCATCATCATAATTTTTATGCTCGCTCATATCCGCAATTAAACTTATTTCTTCTAAAAAATCATCTAAATTAACACTTCCTGTTCGCTCCTCAAAAGAAGCGGTGATACTTTTAAACTCCATTAAGTTTTCTAAACGTAATTCGCTTTCTAAAGACTTATCATCTTCTAATTCCTTTTTAATTCCCGTTTTCTCCAAAACATCATCAATTAATTCTGTTAAAGATAAAGATTCACTATTATGAGTTAATTCTAAAATCAAATTTTTAAAATCCAACTCCTTCCCTTTATTTATTGCTTCAAACATTGTAAGTCCATTAATAGAAGCTTCAAGTTCAATACTTTTAATTGTCGTAGGGCCTATTTTTCTTTTAGGAACATTTATAACTCGACGTAAACTTACCTCATCACTGTGATTACTAATTAAACGTAAATAACTAAGCAAATCTTTAATCTCTTTACGTTGATAAAAATAATAACTTCCTACTACTTTATAAGGTAAATTAGCTTTAATAAACATTTCCTCAACAATTCTAGCTTGCCCATTAGTTCGATAAAATATTGCAATATCACTTGTTTTATAACCATCATCTAATAATTTTTTTATTTCTTCAATACATAAAGTAATTTCATGTTTCTCATCATAACTTCTAAAATATTGCACTTTTGAGCCTAACATTTTATTAGACTTTAAATTTTTCTCTTTTCGATCTCTATTATTTTTAATAACTGAATTGGCTGCTTCTAAAATCATCTTAGTACTTCGATAGTTTTCTTCTAAAGCTATCACTTTTGTTTCGAGATAATCTTTCTCAAAATTCAAAATATTTTTATAATTAGCTCCTCTAAACATATAAATTGATTGATCAGGATCTCCTACAACAAAAATATTCTTATACTTTTCCCCTAATAATTTAGTTAATTTATATTGAACTTCATTCGTATCTTGATACTCATCAATTAAAATATATTTAAATTTTTCTTGATAGTGTTCCAATATCTCCTTATTTTCCAAAAATAACTTTACTGGTAAAGAAAGTAAATCATCAAAATCAACAGAATTGTTTTTCCTTAAAATTTTTAAATATTCATAATATATTTTTAAAGCTACTCTCTCTGGTTCTGTATTAAAATATTTATCAATATCAACATCATTTAACATTTCATTTTTAATGAAACTTATTCGATTTCTTGTATAAGATGGAGCACAAGCTTCTTTTGAAATATCTAAATCTTTCATAATTTTTTTAATAATAGCTAAAACATCATCGCTATCTAAAATAGTAAAATTTCGTTCTAACCCTAATTTTTCATAATTTTCCCTGATAATTCTCAACCCAAAAGAATGAAAAGTTCCCACAAAAGTACTATTATCAGGAACAATCATATCCAATCTTTCTTTCATTTCTCTTGCCGCTTTATTAGTAAAAGTAATAGCTAAAATATTATAAGATGGCACATTTTGATCAATTAAATAAGCTATTCTTGTTGTTAAAACTTTTGTTTTCCCACTTCCTGCTCCAGCAATTACTAAACAAGGGCCATCCTTGTGCATAACTGCAGTTTTTTGTTGTAAATTAAGCATCTTTAAATAATCCATATTACCATCCAATCTATTAAAACCATTATAACATTTTCAAAATAAAAAAAGAAGCACTTAAGCTTCCTAAACATTACAAGAATTCTACAATTTCGATATTGTTATCAATCTTTGAAACTAAATCACTTGCTTCATATTTATTAAAAATATTTACAAAATTACTATTATCCATTAAAAACATATCATAATATTTAATAAAAACATCTTTAAACTTATGGACTCCCATATCTTTTAAATAATCTAAATTTTGTAAAACTAAACGATGATTATCATTTAAATGATCTAACAATAATGGAGGAATATCTTTAATAAAATTATCTATTTCTTTTTCAGTAAAATCATAATCTAATAAAAACTTCATTTTACCTTCCTCCCTCAAAAGAGTTACCATTAAATAATTTCTCTAAATCTTTAATATCTAAAGAAGTTTTATAAAATAACCCTACTATCAAAGCATCTTCAAAAGTAACAGAAATATTTAAATCTCTTATTTCATTAATTGTATTTTTAACATTCTGAAAAGAATTTATTTCTAAACCATCAACTATTACTAAGCCCTTTTGCAAAAAATCATTTGCTATTTTATTTTCTACTTTTCCTAAAATAAATCTCAAATTTGAATTATCTCCTAAGTTACATTTTATCCCATTAGATAATTTTTCAATTATAGTGCTATCTTTCAAAACTTTTTTCAAAAAATCATTAATTTTTTCTCTTTGACTTGAAGCATTCTTATTAACCCTAAGCAAAACTTCAAGATTATAATCACTTCCAACTTTATATGAAACTTGACTACCTTTATAATTTTTCAAATTATCTAAAACTAGTTCGATACTCCTAGGAGCTGCTAAAATTTCAGGATAAGATCTTAAAAAATCTATTTCACCTAAAGAGGCAAAAGAAACAATATAATCATTAAGAACTTTTTCATCTACAGCAAATACTCTCAAATTATAAATTCCATTTGCTTTTTGTAGAGGAATTTTATTTTTCTCTAAAATATCAACTATTCTCGCAAACTTTTCCTCATTATTTAACAATAGCAAACTAATTCCAAACTTATTAAAAGAATCTGAAAATAAAGATATTCCTTCTTCTGATGCAGTAATCATATTAGTTTCTTTTAATTTTTTTAAAATAGATACTATATTCATCTTCCAAAACCTCCATTAATAAGCCATTAACGGAACATTCTTTGGATCCATTCCATTTTCTTTTAAGACATTAATTGCATTTTCTAACTTTCCTCTAGTATACTTTTCTAATACACTTGGATTAAGATAAACATCAATTGGTTCCTTACCTATTTTTAATAACATACTCACTTTTTCTTTTAAATCATTATCAAGCATCAAAGAAACATGACTATTAAATATATCTGTAGCAATACCAGATTCTTTTATAAAAGTAACATTCTTACGAATTAAATCTTCATTAAAATTAGTAGTTAAATAATCTATTTCTTTTCCTGTAAAATCCAAATAATCTATTCCTAGATTATCTAAAAGATTAGTTACTATACTACTAGCATTAACAGTTACATCAACTGGTTCTTCAGAAACTACCTTAAAACTATCTCTTTCATCAGATTCAGCGTTTTTAGCCTCAGCAATCACTTGACTAATTGATTTACCATTCTTTTCTTTATCTTTAATCTTTTCTGCATAACTATACAAAGCATCTTCTGGAAACATTAATATTTTAGCAGCTTCTCTTTGTTCTTCTTCTGAAAAATCAAATTGTTCCAATAAAGAAGTAATAGAATCTCTTGTAATATTAATACGACCCGATAAAGCCAAATCAAAATATTCATTAAGCTTTTCTTGATTAGCAAGTGCTGCATCACGACGTATACCTACTTCATCAATTGTCGTAATAGCTGTATTCATCTCTTCTTCTACTTTAACTAACTTTTCTTCAGCCTTTTTAGTATCCAACACAACAGAATCAATAGTACGAGGTAGAGATTTACTAATTTTTTCCACTAAACTCTGAGGATCAAAATCTATTCTTAAACGATCTAAAACAGTAGCATATTCATTACGATTAATTCCAGATAAAAGATCAACTAATTTACTTCCTTGATCATTTAATTGTTCATTTTGTTTCTCCAAATCAGCAATTTTTGCCTGTAACTGTTTTTTCTCTTCCATTGTTCTTGCTTTAGTTTCTTCTGCCTTACTCTTTTGTTTATCCATTTCAACTAAAACAAAACTGTCCTCTCCTCGTAAATTATATAATTTATCCAGTAATGCACTAACTTCAGGTGACAACACCTTCATACTAATCACTCCCATATTCTACTAAACAGTATAACAAAATGATTTTAAAAAGTAAATAAGTAATAAATAAAATAATTTGTCTAAAATGTAAAATATTTTCTATTTTTACAATTAATGATATTATTATATTAGGTGATACAATGAAAAAAATAATGATAGATTTAGATGATACAATTACTTATGGCGGTTACTTAGATATTGTTAATAACTATTTACAAACTAATTATACATATAAAGACTTAAATTATAATTATTGGGTGGATGACATAGTTCCTCAAGATAAACTTCCTAATTATTTAAAATATTTATATAACGAAATTAATTTCTACGACTATATAAAAATTAGTGAAAATGCTCTTGAAACTATAAAAGAACTATCCAAATATTACGAAATTATAATTTGTAGTTCCTATATTGATTCAAGAGATTATGAAAATTGTATTAACCTAGTTTCTTTAAAATATAAATGGTTACGTCAAAATTTACCTTTTATTAAACCAGAAAACTTTGTTTTTACTAACAACAAAAGCGTTATAAAAACTGACATAAAAATTGATGATAGAGTTTCTAACTTAACTGAAAATACAGAATTAAAATTACTATTTACCGCTTATCATAATAAAAATATTTCCGAAAGCGAATTAAAACAGCAAAATATAATAAGAGTAAATAGCTGGAAAGATATTGCTCATCTTTTAATAAAAGATTAAATCTCTTTTAAAATAGGAAATTTTTTATACATAAAATCATCATTATAAACCTCATCATAATATCGGCCAATAAAAGTTTTAGGATTATACCCTTGACCTCGATAAATAAATCTCACAAATGCACTATAAGAAACACTAATATTTATAAACATTAAAATCAGACTAACTATATAAATTGGCTGTGCAATTTTATAAGGAAATTTTTCAATAACATCAGACAAAAAAGGATATATTATTTTCATGATAATTACTCCTATTATTCCCCAAGCTATCATAAATAAAATAGTTGTTCGCCCATTGATGTTTAAAAACATTTTACTATAATCCCAAAACTTTATATTTAACCAAACTTCCAAAAATAAACTTGTAATATATTCAAAAAAGCCCCCAAGTAAGGCACAATATAAAAAAGTTTTAAATACTCCTCTATCTTTATTTTTAAAACCTAAAAATAATAATAAAATAACAAAACCAAATCCATATAATGAACTAAAAGGTCCATAAATCAAATCATGCCTGATAGTCCATTCTCCATGTTGAAAAAAATAAAGTATTTCTTCAAGTAAACTTCCAAGCAAACTTCCAACCAAAAAACAGATAAATAATTTAGCAAGACATAATCCTCTAGCAAATACTTTTGTTTTTTTTATTGTATCCATAAAATAACCTCTTATATTATATTTTGCCCTTTAAATAATTTATTATCCATTTAAAAAAAGCTATTCGTAGCTTTTATTTAATTTCATTATTTTCGGATTTTAACTGCAAATTCACATCATCTTGATTAGTTATAGTTTCATTTACTATTGTTGATTCTGTTGGTTGACTTACTATATTTTCACTTACTATTGTCGATTCTATTGGTTGACTTACTACATTTTCGCTTACTATTGTTGATTCTATTGGTTGACTTGCTATATTTTCGCTTACTATTATCGGTTCTGTTGGTTGACTTACTATATTTTCACTTACTATTGTCGATTCTGTTGGTTGACTTACTACATTTTCGCTTATTATTGTCAGTTCTGTTGGTTGACTTGCTATATTTTCGCTTACTATTGTTGGTTCTGTTGGTTGACTTACTATATTTTCGCTTTCTATTGTTGATTCTGTTGGTTGATTCACAGCATTTTCGCTTACTATTGTTGGTTCTGTTGGTTGATTTAACATATTTTCACTTATTATTGGTGGTACTGGCTTCTTAGGAATAATATTTTCTTCATTATTCAAAGAAAATTGTTGATTTATATTGGCATTTTCATTTATATTTTGATTTAATTTATTTTCTTCCTCAACACTTTCATTAACAGGTAATTCACTAACATTATTTTCTAAATTAGGCTTACTATTAAAAGGATCAAAAACTTCTATATCAGTTTTTTCATTTTCTTCCTTAAGAACCTCAGATTCCGCTTCTTTTCTTTCATCAGTCGAAGATAGACTTACTTCTTGAATTTCATTATTTGATTCCTTAATATCAGTTTTTTTATTTTTTTTCTTTCCAACACTAATTATTACTACAACTATAATTAATATAATTAAAATCAAACCAGCACCAATTAAACATAGGAAAGGAATATTATACATATCAAATTCAAATTCAATTGGTTCCGTTGAATTTAATGTTATATCCCATTTCAAATCTTTATCATGGTTTTCTTTAGAAGTTGCATTACTACTTTTAACAGCATACGGCAATTTCACTTTAAAACTAAGATCCATTTGTGAAGCCATTTGGGAAAAATCAAAATCCCCATCCCCAAATGAAGAAGAATCAATATTACTACTATCTGAAAAATCCTCATTAGTGTCAGTTTCAAAATCAGTACCAGAAGTATTTAAATCCAATTTTGCTGTATAAGTATTTTTTAAAAAACCTTTTTTCACTTTAAAAAGATAAACATCTGTTGCTGAATCATCTACCAAACTTGATAAATTGTACTCCGCTGCATCAGAAGAACTAACCTCATCAATATTTTTAACATGTTTAAGAACTGAAATACCTTTCATATTTCCTTCTTCATAATCTTTTACAACTAGACCTTTCTCTTCCATCTTACTTATATCTTCCGCTTTAAATAAAGTATCATCACCCATAACCGTTTTATCAATCGCATAAATAATTGAAAAATCCATAGCTTTATTCCACTTTATATCCATTTCGGCATTAAATTTAACACACCCTGTCAATGTAAAGATCATTATTCCTAATGATATCAAATATAGCACTTTTCTTTTCATATTCATCTACTCCTATTATATATATAATATCATATGAACAAATATTTTACTATATTTTAAAAATTTTTTTACACAATTAACTTTCTAATGACTGGATCATTGTTATTTTTATTTATAATATCTAAAGTAATTTCAACTCCTTCATAATAACCATATACATAAACATGAACAATCATTAAAAGCGCATTAAACAAAAAGTTTTGATTATCCATTAACTTCTCCAAAATAGTATTTATGTCAGCATTTTCATAAACTAACAAATGCTCCTTTAAAACTTTATTATTAATCACCCTTAACAAAAACTTAGAAGACATATAATCAATTTTAGCAATCTCTACTAAAATATTTATAATATTTTTCCGATCATTTTTAATCAAATTACGAATAAATCCTCCCATATTTATAATTATTTCTTGAAATAATACATTACTCATATTTTTTTTAGCTTTTATCTTTCTTTGCATTATTAAAATAATATAATTTAAATCTATTTCAAAATCATATTTTTCTAAATCTTGCTGATGAATAAAAAAATTATCACATAAATTTTTATTTTCCTCTTCATTTAAAGATTTAAATAAAATAATTTTTGCTAATTCATCTAAACAAATAAAATTATAACTAGTTTCCATTAAATTACTCAAAAAATTTGGATTTTCTTCTATTTCAAAAAATAAATCTGTACTATTTTTAACACCAAATAACTTTTCTAAAAAAGGATTATTATCGTTAATCATACAGTCTTTTAATTTATAAGAATACCATTTAAAAGCATCTAAGTACATAATAATAACTAAATATTCATAATATATCTGAATATACTTATCTACACTATTTATTAATTCAGATACTTGTATAGAATAAAAAGAAACACTTTCTTTTACAGAATACCCTTTACTTAAATAATTTTCTAAATTTTTAATAAGAACCGTACGTATTTTATTGTTATAACTTTCCATATTTACCCCCACTAAAATAATCTTAAAATTTATTATACCTCAAAACTTTTTAATTTAAAATAAAATATTTTTTATGTTATTCGTTAAAAATATATTGATTTTTATTAATTTTATTATTATAATCAATTTAAAGAGGTGAAAATATGCTAGAAAGCAAAATTGCTAAATTTATATCTTTATTGTTAAAAATGGTCTTAATTTTTGGAATAATACTAATTATTTTTATTCCTTTAATATATGATTATTTTAAAATAACTAATATCATCCCCTTTAAAGATCATTCATTAATATATAAAAGTGCTTTTTATTTATGTTATATTATTTGTTTATTTATTATCTTTATTTTAATTAAAATATTTAATTTAATTCATACTAGTAGTCCTTTTAAAAAAGAATTAATTATCTATTTAAAAATAATTACTGTCTCTTTTATGAGTCTTACTTTTATCATAACAATTAAATTTTTCTTTATTCCAACTATTTTATCTCTTGCTATTTCTTTAATTACTTTTATTGCTAGTCTTAGCTTTTATTGTTTAAGCCAAGTTTTTAAAACAGCAATGACTTACAAACAAGAAAATGATTATACAATATAGAAGAGGTATCAAATGATTATAGTTAATTTAGATGTTATTATGGCCAAAAGAAAAATATCTTTAAATCAATTAAGTGCCAAAACTGGTATTACAACTACCAATTTATCCATATTAAAAACCAATAAAGCTAAAGCTATACGTTTCTCAACTTTAGAAGCCATTTGTAAAGCTTTAAATTGTCAGCCCCAAGATATCTTAGAATACGAGGAAGATAAAAATGAAAAATAAAATAACTCAAAAAGAAATCATTCCTATTAGCATTATTTGTTTTTTAATTGCTATAATCATTACCCTTTTTAAAATTTATAACTCTAATTTTTACTTAAATAATTTTACTCTTCCTTTTATTTTAAGTATCATTGGATATTTAATACTAATCTTCTATTTAAAAATAAAACCAAATAAAAAAAGCTTTATCTGGTTAATTCCTATTATACTTATACTGATCAGTAATTATGTAGTTTCCCTTACTTGGAGTAATAAGTTATTAAACGTTTTTATACTTCCCTTTCTAATAAGTATCTTCTTCGGTAATTTAATTAATAAAAAATTTCAACTTAATAAAAAATTCTGGCAATTACCAATTCTCTTTATTTTTAAAAACTTATTTCAAAACTTTGAAGAAATTAGATTACTAAAAATTAAAAAGCAACCAAAAGATTTTTCCAAATATACTAATATTTTACTTGGTTTTATTTTTGGTCTTCCTCTAGCTCTTATAATATTAAAACTTTTAACAAGCGCTGATCAATACTTTAACACTTTTATTCACTCAATTATAAATCTATTTCAAATTACTTATGATTGGGATCAATTAATACACTATCTCTTAAGTTTTTTCGCTACCTTTTTAATATTTTTTTCAATCTATCAAAATACTTTAAAAGAAAAAATACCTTTATCAAAATCTAATTATAATATAAATGAAACAATTATAAAAACGATTTTAATTATTATTAATTTTGTTTTCATACTTTTTATTATCTCAGAACTATCAAAATTAACTTTTAATTTTTTAAAACTTCCTGAAAAATATACTTATGCTGAGTACGCTAGAGAAGGCTTTTTTCAATTACTTTTTGTCACAGCTATCAACTTTGTTATTATAATTTTTCTAACTTATTATACCTACCATACTCAGAATAAAAAAATCAAACTTTTGCTATTATTATTAACAACATTTTCAATCATTCTTATCTTTAATTCTTATTATCGAATGTATTTATATATTAGTAAATATGGCTTTACCATTTTAAGGCTTCAAGTTATTCTATTCCTATTCATGGAACTTATACTATTTATTCTAATATTCAAAAAGATTTATTCAAAATTAAATAAAGAACATATTTTATTTTCCATTATTATTATAAGTTCCTATATTCTTAATTTATATTTATGTACTAATTCTTTTATTAAAATTCTAAATAATATAATCAGTTAAAGTTAAATTTCTATATTTTCTTTTAATTGTTTTGAATTATCAACTCGCTCATTTATCACTAAACTTGTAGTTGTTAAAAGCATAGTTGCTATAGAACAAGCATTAATTAAGGCTTTCGATATCACTTGTAAAGAATCAATAACTTTTGTTTCACTTACTTTTTCATATTTATTATTATTAACATTATAAAGAATTGAAAAATTAGAACCTTCAATTTTTTTTTGAATATTTTCATAATCTAAGGCAGAATTAAACATAACTTGCTCAAATGGCTTGGTTAAAACTTCTCGCCATATTTGTCCAGCATTACTATTATTATCAATATAAGGAATTATTTGTAATAAAGAAACCCCGCAGCCTAACAAAACTCCATCACGAGCTGAATAAACTGCTGATATAGCATCTTCTAAACGCATTCTTTTTTCACGTCGTTCTAATATTGTCGGCGCTCCTATTTCAATTTGAACTAAGCACTCCGTAAACATTGCAATTCTTTTAATATAAAATTTATCTTCAAAATCATCACTAATCTCTTTCAATTGAGATTTAATATTCAAAACATAATTACTAATTTTTTTATTTTTCTTAAAACTCATTCTCATTTGATCATTATTAATAACTACATTGGTAATTTTCCCTATACTATCTAAAAAAACTGCTTTATTAATATCATGTATTATTTTGGCATTAGAAATAATTTCTAAATCCTGATGGATCATTTTTTGTTTTAAACCATATTCTGCAACTTTTAACAAACAACAACTAAGTCCATCATTTAAAGAAAGAGAAATAATTTGATTTACAAAATATTCCGAAAAATCATTGGCTATAATTATTAAATTCTTCTTATTATCCATCACTTCGTTTAAAACTATACTAATACTTTCTATTTCTAATAATTCATTATCAATAATAAGAATTAAAGCTTCTTTATAAACTAAAGAATTTTTACCTTTAAAAAAATAAGGAGAAACAACATCAACAAAACATGAATATCCTTCAAAATAAGAAATATTTATAATATTTTCTGAAATTTCTTTTATAAAAATAGCATTTTTATCTGAAACCTTTTCAAAAATCTCACTTACCTTTAATCCTAACTCTTTATCATTCGCAGATATACAAGCTATATTTTGAACATTTTTATTTGAAGAAGATAATTTATTTTCATTTAATATTTCCAAAATTTTTTTTAAAACTTCTTCTAATTCTTTTTTTAATAAAAGAGGACTAATTCCTTTTCTAATATATTCTAAACTTAATAAATAAAGACTTTGAAAAATAACTAAAGTTGTTGTCGTTCCATCACCTACCTCCAAATTTGTTTTAATCGACGCTTCTTTGGCAAGCTCTAAAATAGTATTCTCCACCTTATCATCACTTGTAATATTTAAAGCAATTGTCACTCCATCATTTGTAATAAAAGGCGAAAAATCAGAAGGATTAATTATTACATTATTTCCTTTAGGACCTAAAGTTAATTTAACCGTATCACACAACAAATTAATAGCATCTATCATCTTATTTTCTAATTTTTTTCCACTAACTACCATTACAATTCATCACTCACTTCTATAATATATTTCCAATACCTTTTTGGCATAAAATTACGACGACAAGTTTCATTTTTTCTCTCTTTTATTCCTATTACTTGATAAAAATTTTTCCATAAAGACTCAATTTTTTCCTCTTGATCACTATATTCTATTGAAAAAGAAAAATCATTTTCTGATATTATATAAAAAGTTTTTTTATCATAAATAACTAATAATTTTCTCCCTACATCTTTTATAATCCAATATTCCTTTTTTAAACGCTTTTGAAAATGCATCGCTAAAAATAATAAAACATTATTAACTGGAGATATTTCAGCATATAATACTTTCGATTTTAATTCCTTAAAACGAATAAAGCCTTTTAATTTATGACTTTCATGTAAAACATATTTAGTTATTTCTAAAGATTTTCTCACACATTTTAAATCTCTCCTATAAATTACTTTAGTACGATATTTTAAAGCATTTAAGAAAAAATAAAACAAAATCAATTCTTTATTTTCTTCATTAGATAAAAAAATACAACTCATTATTTTAAAAACATAATTTCCCATATTTAAAATAATATATTTTATAATATTTTCTTTTTCTTCAATTTTTAAATTAATTACTTCTTCTATTAAAGTCGGATAATAATTAGTATTCTTAATATTATCAGGCACTATATTATTTTTCAAAAGAAAATAAATTAAACTTAAAAGACTTAAAAAATCATCATCATAAATATATACTTTATTCATCAAATAATCCTAGTTGTATTTTATTATCAAAGGATTCTTTTTTATTTTTTATAACCAAGTTAGCTTCAATAAAATCTTTTTTTAAAAAATCTATGTTCATAAAATATTTACCATTACATGTAATAAAGTATTTAGCTCTCTTGAAGACTACCCCCATTTTCTTTAAATCTTCAAATCCTAATAAAAAATTTCTTCGACAAGTTACAACTCTCTTCGCTGATTTTATTCCTATTCCTGGTATTTTCAAAAGTTCATAATATGAACAATTATTTATTTCTTTTGGAAATTCCTTTAAATTTTTCAAAGCCCAATTAGTTTTAGGATCAACTAACAAATTAAAATTTGGATTATTAAAATCTAAAAGATCTTCCACTTTAAAATTATAAAATCTCATCAACCAATCAGCTTGATATAACCTATTTTCTCTAACCAAAGGTGGTTTATTTAAAGAAGGTAACAAACTATCTTTATTTACTGATATATAAGCGGAATAAAAAAATCTTTTTAAATGATATTTATCATACATTATAGAACTTCTATTTAAAATATCTAAATCTGTTTCTTTAGTTGCCCCAATAATCATTTGGGTACTTTGACCAGCGGGAACATATTTTTTACTTTGATTATCTTTAATATAATTCATTATATTATTTACCGTTCGCATATTTTTATTAGGCGCTAATAATAGTAAAGATTTTTCTGTTGGTAATTCCACATTTGCACTTAACCTATCTACTAACAAACCTAATTTATCTAACAATCTTTTACTAGCTCCTGGTATCGCCTTAGCATGAATATATCCTCCAAAATGATATTTATGGCGTAACAAAAATATAGTTTTAATCATCAATTCCATTGTATAATCTGAATTTTTAATAATTCCCGAACTTAAAAATAACCCCTCAATATAATTGCGACGATAAAAATTAATGGTAATTTCACAAACTTCTTCTGGAGTAAAAATCGCTCTTTTAATACTATTACTCTTTCGATTTAAACAATATTTACAATCATAAATACAACAATTAGTCATCAATATTTTTAAAAGCGAAATACACCTTCCATCCGACGAAAAAGAATGACAAATTCCCGAAATCGATGTATTACCCAGTCCATTTTTGTTTTTTCTAGAACTTCCACTAGAAGAACAAGAAGCATCATACTTTGCACTATCAGCTAAAATTGTTAATTTTTCTTTTAAATTCAAATTAATCACCAAAAATATTATAATACAACTTATAGCATTTTACAAACATAAGTTCGTGCCAAAAATAAACCATTTTTATCCAATTAAAAAGAACATATTTAATATGTCCTATTTTTCACAAGTAGCACCTAATGATTCATATGCACTTTTTAAATCATTTACACTAACTTTGCCATTTTTAATTAATTGACTATTTGCAGAATCAATTTCAATCATTTTCTTGGTATCAACTTTTTCATAATTAATATCAGCCGTACTTGTTAAAGTATTTCCATCAATCGAAACATTATAATCATAACTTTCTAAATCTTTATATGGTTCATATGTAGCTTCAATAGTAGTTTTATAGTTATCTAAAAGTTCTTTAGAATCACTAGTAACCTTTTCAGTAGATTTTACTCTTTTAACAGTATCATTAGAATAATTTACTTCATATTTTAAATCTACTTGCATTCCACTTTGATTCATGGTACGACTACAAGTCATTGTTTTTTCTGCTCCACATCCAGCAGTTAAAAATACAGAAAAACAAACCAATAAAATAACTTTTTTCATTCTCTCACACCTTTCATAATATAAGTATATCAAAAAAAGTATTTTGTGAGAAGTAAAACATAAAATTTTAGTATTTTTATAACTATCTTTTAAAATTTATATTTAACAATCTATTCTTCATTAAAACTTTTTAATATTTTTATTTTGTCATTCCGTTTATCCATTATCATTTCGTCCAAGTATCATCACTTCCGCTAAAGAGAGAAAGGAAAATAAATCCTCTTTTACAAATACTTCATTCCTATTCCCAATCTCCCATTTCCCTTCCAATTTAAAATGCTCGAAACAATACTTTTATTTGAATTCTCAACAAATAAAAATACCACCTTTTTCCATTTAAAATATCAATAATTTATTTTATTACAAGCCTTTTCTTGGAGGAACATATAAGAGTTTTCTGGTAAAATCTTTTTGAGAATCTCCTATAATATCAACTTTTTCACCATAAAGAACCTCAAAAATATGATTGTAATCATCATTAGAAAACTCTTGAATGTTATTATTTCTTTTATAAATAATTATACTAATTAATACTTTAGCAATAAAAGAATCAAATGGATGAATATTAAAATCCATTACATCTTTTATTCCCTTTACCTTATATCCTCCAGAAAAATTTAAACTTGAACGCATATTACTACTAAAAATTTGCTTTTTTTCTGATACTTCAAAAGAATCATATTGACCATAATATCCATCATAATAATTTATTGACCCCAATACATCAGTTTCATTTCTTGTTAAACATTCAATTTCAATTGAATTAGAATAATCTTCTTTTGCCTCTATATTTATTATATTTTGACCTCTAGCATTACAAAAAACATTAAGATATAATTTATTAGAATTAATAAACTTGCCATTATATTCCTCAAAGGGTTCTAAAGTTTTATCATTTCCTACTAAAAAATATAAATGAGGTATAGATTTTCGCCACGCGTCATAACACAATTCAACTGCTCCAATTGTCAAAATATGATATTCCTTATCTGTTCTAAACTGATAAAGATATTTTATAATTTCTACAAGTTCTTTTATATTCAATTCTCCGTATTCATACAATGGAAAATTATTTAAATTTAAACTTAAATAAATTTCCAAAGCTTTCATATTAGGAAAATTCTCATATAAAACAAACTCTTTATTATTCTTTTGCATATAAAAATCTTGATAAGATTGAGCTATCTCGCTAAATTTTAATCTACATTGGCTATCAAATTTTTTGATTTTTCTCTTTGCTTCCTCCTTTTGTAAATTTATATACTCAATATCTTTCATAAGCTTATTAATTTTATTCATAAAAACTCCTTAAAAATTTAAATTAAAATATAAAAAATTATTTTTATTTCTTTCGAATTACTAATTCATCATATCCCGTTAAACTATCTGGCTCTCGCCTAAAAATATAATTGTCTAATTCATATATTACAACTTCACAAGTTGTATCAACAATAGTTCCATCTTTTAAATGTCCTCCAATTGTTTTACCAGTATTATCTGCTACTGATACGTGAATATGAACATCATCTTTGGCTACTGTTCCAGTTATACTTACAATTTCATAATATTCTTCTTTATCAATATAATTTTTGGCCTCAGCAAGACGAATATGCAAATGTTTAACACAACCAACAGCTGAAACAACAACTCCAGCCAAGATATTTTTCTTTTGACAATAAGCAATTATTTCTTTTTTCAAATCATTTCCTCTTATTAATCTAAACGCATGTACCATTTTTCCTCCTCATTTTAAAATACACTTACTTTGAATCTTTCTTAAATATTTTATTTAAAAAACTCTTTTTTTCTTCTTTAAGTGGTATCTTCAAATAATTAGCATATACTTCATCCAAATAGGAAAAAACTCTTTGTCTATCCTCTAAATTATATTTTTTTGTATATGGATCATGTTTTACAATTGATGAATAATTATCTAAATAGCTATCGTATGCAAAAAAAGCAAATTTTTGACCCCGTTCATTTAAATCAACATCCCAGAACTTGCTATCACAATTTTCAACTAAAAATTGCAAACCATTTATTTCAGAATCTGTCACTTTTTTATATTCTGCTACATCATGAGTTTCTGGATTATCTGGTGCAAATCCATTTTTATATGCCCACTCCATAAAATAACCAATATGTACACCTGCTTTTTCAATAGAATCTTCTTCTGAGCCATTAGTAACTACATCATCTAAATGCCACTCTATTTTATCTATAGTCATAAATTTTTCTCCTAACTTAATTTAATTAATTTCCTTTACTAAAGATAATCTCTTTCCATCAGCATAATTTTCCCCTTGTAATTCCCTCAACATATGCAAATAACCCTCTAATAAAATATTTTTCTCAATTTCATTTAACTGATCGGGTAAATATTGAAGATATAATTGATATAAATAGGTATTAGGGGAAAAGCTTCCTCTTTTTAAAATATAACGTATAACAAAGGATTTTCTTTTCAACAAATAATCACATAAAGTACTTTCTTCACTAGCTTCTAAATTTATTCTAAAATCAAAAAAATTATCCTTATTATGTGACTTATTTAATACTAATTTTTGAGCAAATTCATCAATTGCCTGAAATCTTACCCATTCGGTTATATCTCTTAAAGATTCTCCAAATTCATAATTATTAAGCCATAACTTAAGTAAATCAATTTTAGACTTAGAATAAATACCTAAAATATTATTTTTCATTTAACCACCATCATTTATTATTTTCCAATAAGCACGAACAAAAAAAACTAAAAATTATATATTATTATAATATAGCATCATTAAACACCATAAAAGAAAACTTTAGCCATCATATTATGATGAAATAATTCATTAAATATTATTATATCATATAACCTTTAAAAACTATTTAAAATTTATTCGAATTATTTTAACTCTATTTCACAATTTAGTATTTCTTTCTATCCATATTAATTTGCTTGAGCCATAAAAAATAAACAAATCAAAAATAAAAACTATATATGTTACATTATATTTTTTAGCTAATTTCAGAAAAATAATAAAGTAACATACTACTTAATTTTTACTTATTTTGTAACTATTATCAATATCATACCTTTTCTTATTCAATAAGTTAGTTGCAAAAAAGATTACAATAAACTCTACTAAATGAATTTTAACATTATTAAATTATTTACTTGACAATATTCTTTAATAAAAAAATAACTTCTCCAAGTTTTAAAATATATTATTTATATATATTCTTTTTTCAACTTTTCGAAGCCACTTCACATTTCATTGACAGGTAATAAAAAAGATTATCAAAAATTTTATTTTTTATTAACTTTCTTAAATTTTAACTATTCTCTTCTAATTTTATATAAGGTGTATCTACACCATCTTGTAATCTAAAATCGCATTCTTCCTCATTTTCAGGTTTTAAATGAAGAGCATGAACTATAATTAAATACGCTTCATGAAACCATTTTTTTATATCTTCATTAGGATGTTTAAATCCTATTATCTCACATGCAAAGCACATATGCATATAAAAATGAATGGGATATTTATCACAATTAGAAGCATATTTCTTTACGTCTTCTAGACTCATATCTTCAACCATAAAAGGCGTGTTTTTGGTTCCAGCATTTTTTAAAACAACATTTCTTATTTTACGAACTAATCTTTTAGAAATATCTTCTTTAGTTAGTCCATCACAACCTCTTAAAGAAGATAAAACAACTGTTTGTTGCTTGTAAGAAATATTATCATTACTTAACCAATCTTGTACAACTGATTTCATACAACCTCCTAAATATATCAAAACTTTAATAATTTTGAGTAACATTCACATGACACATTAATCATGGGAATTTCAAATTTTAATTTTACTACCATTCAACATTACTATCTATATATTTTTATTTTTTTCCGTATCGCTAATTAATACTTCTTTTAATGTCTTTTTATTTTGATTTTTCCATTCTATCAACCCATTTGCATTTCTTCCCAATATCATTGCTGCCGCAGTTGAAGGAGAAGAAAATAAATAATCTTTTATAAATACACCATCCGAATTAACTATATTCGCTTCTCTTAAAAATTCCCATTTTCTTTTTAAAGATTTGGAACTAGCTTTTTTAAAAGTTATACTACTTTGGGAGCCTTTAATAACTACAAATCCTTCATTAGTAAATTTCCCTTCAGCATTCAATCCCACAGATTTTATAAAATAATTATAATCAGTTTGAAATTCATTTTCAACCAATTTTTCAAACGCTTTATATCCTAATGTATTTGTAATCATTTTAATATAATAGGCAAACTCATCCATTGCCGCTTCATCCGATTCCTAGATACTAGATTTTGTAGGGATGATACTATTTTTTATAGAATATCTATCAGCTAATATAGCTAAACCATAAAAATAATTTTCTAAATGCTTAACATGTGCTTTATTTAGATTATTATCTTTTTTAACAAAAACTAATGCTTCATTCCAAGTGTCCTCAGACATATGTTGCAAAAGTCTATCAAACACATTTTCAGCCTCACCAATGTATACAGAGCTATTATTATCACTTTTATTAAATAAAAAGTAAAGACCAGTATTTTTCAATTCTTTTCTTTCTTTACTTTCTTTGATTTTAGTTTTTGGAATTTTAATACCTATTCCATCCCAATTTGAAATATTGCAAATTATTCTATCGTTAGGATTACCATCTAAAAGAAACAATTCTATTGTTTTTTTATACATATGATCACCGCATTTCAAAAAATTATAATTATATTTAAACAAACTAAAAAGTTTGATTAATTCAACTGGCACCAGATTGATAGGAAACTCGAACTTTTTATTCGAGAGTAATAAATATTAACTAGAAGTACCGTTGAAGTTGTCAACCAAAAGTAGACACTAAAAAAGTATTATTGAAAACCTAGTTGG
>CAOLUI010000014.1 GCA_948479395.1 uncultured Bacilli bacterium
TTATGTAAATTATAATTGCACCGATCTAAATAATGAAAATACTTGTGAAAAATGGCGAATAATAGGAGTGATGAAAGAAATAGAGAATGTGTATGGAACTAAGGCAGATCAAATTAAGTTAATAAGAAATGAAAGTATAGGATTATATTCGTGGGATAATACGGGTAGTGATGGAAGTAATGACTGGAGTGATAGCGCTTTACAAAAAGTTTTAAATAGAGCATACTGGGATAGAACAAAAGGAAATTGTCCAAGCGGAAGTAATGGCGCAACAAAAATATGTGATTTTAGTTCTATAGGTTTGACTCCTAGTGCAAGATATCTGACAAATAGAACTGAAGTATGGAATTTAGGTGGAAGCGATTCAAGTTCTAAATTAGCTAGGGAATTTTATGAACTGGAAAGAGGAAGTACCGTATATGAAGGAAGACCTACAACATGGACAGGGAAAGTAGGATTATGTTAAGTGACTGTAACGAGAATGACTGGTTGGCTAAGAAAGATGGTTATTCCCATTGGACATTAATGCCGAGATCTTCTAATAATTATGACGCTTTTTATTTATATCCCAATAATATTGTAGGTAATAAATCAAATATACTTGCTGCAGTGCGTCCGTCTGTATATTTAAATCCAAATGTAGAAATAATGAGTGGATCAGGGATGTCTTCTTCACCAATAATATTAAAAGTTAGTTAAATTATAGATTATGGATATAATATAAATATCGAAGTAATTTTTTTAAATTCAAAATATGAATAATAGTTCAAGTATTTCTTCATTTATTTTAAAATAGTAATAAAAAAACTCTTAATAATGATGTTTTATTAAATACATCTTTTTAAGAGTTTTTTATTTTTCTTTTACTTCCATAATTACAGGTAAAATAATGGGGTGTCTTCCTGTAAGTTCATTAATATAAGGGTGTAATTCTAAGATGATTTGATTTTTTAAATCAGTATAGTTATAATTTCCTTTTTCTAGAGTGTTGTTTACTATATAAGTTACTTTTCTTTCGATTTTATTTATTAAGCCACTATTTTCATTGACCATAATAAATCCTCTGGTAGTAACATTTGGTTTAATTAATAATTTTTTAGTAAAGGGATTAATGTTTAAAATAACTAGAAGAATACCATCATTACTCATTAATTTCCTGTCTTTTATGACAACCGATCCAATATCTCCGATTCGAGAACCGTCAACATAAACATCGCCCGCTTGAACTGAGTTTCCAATATGAGCTCCATTTTTGTCTAAAATAACAGAATCACCATTTTTACAAATAAATATTTTTTCTTTAGGGATATCGCACATTTTTCCTAGATCAGCATGTTTTTTTAACATACGATATTCTCCATGACAAGGCATAAAATACTCAGGATTAATTAAACGTAACATTAATTTTTGTTCTTCTTGTTTACCGTGACCAGAGGCATGGATATCACTAAATTCACTGTTTGTAAATACTTGAACTCCTTTTAAATAAAGTTTATTAATAATGCGATTGACACTATTAGCATTACCAGGAATGGGATTAGAGGAAAATACTACAAGATCATCGGGCATAAGGGTTATTTGTTTATGAACACCATTAGCAATTCTAGATAGAGCTGCAAGAGGTTCACCTTGGGAACCAGTACATAAAATACATACTTCATTTTTCTTTAGTGATTTAGCTTTGTTATAATCAATTATAATAGTTTTGTCTTCAATTAAACCATTGTTTATAGCCAGTTCAATTGTTGTTTCCATACTACGACCAAAAACAACTATTTTTCGATTATGTTTTTTACAAGTTTCAACAATGTGCTTAATACGATAAATATTAGAGGCAAAAGTTGCAATAATAATACGAGCAGGATGTTTGTTAATAATACTTTCTAAAGCTTCGTCTACATTACTTTCACTAGTAGAGAATCCTGGAGATAAAGCATTTGTGCTATCACTCATTAATATTTTAACCCCACGTTTACTAATTTCAGCCATTTTGTGTAGGTCAGCTACTGGTCCAATAGGGGTTAAGTCGAATTTAAAGTCTCCTGTTTCAAAAATAGTACCATTAGGTGTATGAATAGCAATAGCATAAGAATCAGGAATGGAATGAGTTGTATTAACAAATTCTATTTCAAAATATTTGGATTTTATTTTAGAAGTGCTATCAATAATTTCTAGTTCTTGATATTTAAGATTATGATCAATTAATTTTTTATTAATTAAATCAGCTGCTATTTTAGGGGCATATATTTTAGGTATTTTTATGGTTTGTAAAAGATAGGGAATACCTCCAATATGATCTTCATGTCCATGAGTTATAATTAAGCCAATAATTTTTTCTTCATTTTGTTTTAAATAAGTAACATCTTGAATTACAGCATCTACTCCTAATAAATCTTCAGTGGGAAACATAACACCAGCATCAATAATTAATATTTCATTTTTATGGGTAATAACATACATGTTTTTCCCAACTTCGCCTAAACCACCTAGGGCGATAATAGACGTACTTGTATTATCTTCTTTCATATAAAAATTCCTTTCAAAATAAAAAAATTAAAGTTTTTTCTTGTCATTAATTATAACGCAAATATGTTGGTTTGTCTACTCTTATGTGATATAATCTTAAGTAGTGGGTGAATAGAAATGATACAAAAAAAGAATGGATTTACATTGGTAGAATTATTAG
Organism: uncultured Bacilli bacterium; assembly: GCA_948479395.1. Lineage (GTDB taxonomy): Bacteria > Bacillota_I > Bacilli_A > RF39 > UBA660 > MGBC108787. The sequence continues at coordinate 2,687 of CAOLUI010000014.1, forward strand.
CAGTTATTGTAATTTTAGCAGTTATTATTTTAATTGGCGGAACTAGTACAATGGGTATTATTAATAAAGCACGAAAAAGTAGTGCTCTGGAAATGAGAAAAAATTTAGCTGATGCTGCACTTACTTATGTTTTTGATAAATCAATTAAATTGCCGAAATGTGAAGAGGAGTTTTCCAGAAGAGTAGAATCAGGTCATGAAGAAATTTTAGAATCTCAAGTGGGAAGTTGTGCTGTAAAAATAAGTGGGTATGATTTAAAAAGAGAGGGTTATTTTGACGATGATAAAAATGCTTGTACAAGAGATAATGTAATAGTATATCGATATAATAGTGAAGGAAATAGTGAATATCGTACTTATGTTAATAATGATGCTTGTACTCATTAGAAAGGAGATTTTTTATGGGAATTTTTGATAAATTAAAGAATATTGTCAGAAAAAAAGAAGATAGTAGAGAAAATAAAGAAATTGAAGAAATTTATGATAAAGGGTTAAAGAAAACAAGAGAAGAATTTGTATCTAAGTTAAGTATGTTAGGAATTAAATATACAAAAATAGATGATACGTATTTTGATGAATTAGAAGAAATTTTAATATCAGCTGATATTGGGGTAAATACAGTTATTAGATTTATGGAACGTTTAAAAAAGAGAGTAAAATCGGAAAAAATTGAAGATATAAAAACATTAAATGAGATTATTGTTGATGAATTATTTATAATTTATGTTAATAATGAATCTTTAACAACTAAAGTGCAAATGAATCAAAATGGACCAACTGTTATTTTAATGGTAGGAGTAAATGGGGTTGGTAAAACGACAACTATTGCTAAATTCGCTTTTAAATATAAAAAAATGGGTAAAAAAGTTATGATGATTGCTGGAGATACTTTTCGAGCTGGAGCAGTAGAGCAATTGAAAATATGGGCTGATAAGACTGAATCTTTGTTTTATGGACGTGATAAAACCGATCCTGCAGGAGTAATTTATGATGGATTAGAAATAGCCAAAAAAGAAGAAGTAGATATTGTTTTGATTGATACAGCAGGAAGATTACAAAATAAAGTTAATTTAATGAAAGAATTAGAAAAAATTAAAAAGGTTATTGAGCGAATTATAATAGGAGCACCTCATGAAACACTTTTAGTAATTGATGCTTCAACGGGTCAAAATGGAATAATGCAAGCAGAATCTTTTAAAGAAATTACTGATATTACAGGAATAGTTTTGACAAAACTTGATGGAACAGCGAAAGGTGGTATAGTTTTAGCAATTAAAGAAAGTGTAAATATTCCAGTGAAGTTTATTGGTTTAGGAGAGGGAATGAGTGATTTACAAACTTTTGATATAGAAGAATACATATATGGCTTATTTAAGGACATGATATAAATGGATGAAACTTTAAAATGTGTTAAATTTAATAATCTATTTGATCTTTATGGAAAGATGTTAAACGAAAGAGAAAAAGAAATTTTTAAATTGTTTTATGAAGAAGATTTATCCTTACAAGAAATAGCTGATTTAAAGAAGGTTAGTAAAAGTGCGGTAGGTAAAACAATTCAGGTTGTTAATAAAAAATTAGAAAATTATGAAAGTAAATTGGGTTTTTTAGATAAGTTTGACAAGTTAGAAAAAGTTATTGAATGTCTAAAAGATGAAAATTTACGTAAAAAAATTACAAAAATTATGGAAAATGAGTTATAATATAAGCAAATGAGAAAGTTGTGGTGTTATTTATGAAAAAAATCAAGAAAATATTTTTGGTCTTATTGATGGTTATGACTTTAGTTGGAACTAGGGAAAATGTATCAGCTGTTAGTTTTGGAACGCCAGATCCTGAATGTACACAAAATGGAAATGAAATGGTATGTAAAATAAATTTAATTGTAAATGAGAAGGTGGAAGGGTATAATACTGCTTCAATAAATTTTGAAATAATTAACTTAAAAGTATTATCATTTACTCCAGAAAAATCATGGTTTGTTGATAGTAGTTCAACATCGGGGAATAGAAATAGTTATGTTATTAAAACGACTAAAACAACTTTAGAGGCTGGAACCCATACTTTGGCGACTGTTAAATTATCTAAAAAAGATATGTTAGTAGCATGTGATTTTTCATTGTCTCCAATTTTTCCAAATAAAGAAGAACGTAGCTGTTCAATATATCAAGGTGTTTATTATGGAAAAGACGGAAATGTTGTTAGTGCAGTTGAATATGATAAGCAATGTAATAGACATGTATGTGAAAAGTTATCAGATGGAACTTATTTTGGAAAGAATGGAACTATTGTAGATGAGGCTACTTATAGAAGTGAATGTGGACATGTATGTGAATATTATGATGGCAAATATTATGGCAAAAACGGCATGGAAGTTAATCAAAGCATTTTTAATCAAGAATGTAGTCCAAAGTGTAAATTTGAAAATGGCAAATATTATGGGCAAAATGGTGATTTAGTAAGTGAGTTAGAATATCAAAAGCAATGTGGAAATAATGTTTGTTCAATATTATCAGATGGAACTATTTATGGAAAAGATGGAAAAGTAGTAGATGCTTTAACTTATCAAAAACAATGTGGAAATAATGTTTGTTCAATATTATCAGACGGAACTATTTATGGAAAAGATGGAAAAGTAGTAGATCAAGCAACTTTTGATAAAGAATGTAAGGATCCTAAATATTGTAAAATTGAAAATGGTAAATATTATGATCGAAGTGGAAAAGAAGTAGATAAGTTAGAATATCAAATTCAATGTGAAAAACATGTTTGTGAACAAATTGAAAATAATTTTTTTGATAAAAATGGTGATTTGGTAAGTGAAGAAGAATATAAAAAACAATGTAGCAACGTAGAAAAAGTTATATGTAAAGTAGTAGATGGTATTTATTATGGAAAAGATGGAAAGCAAATAAATAAAGAACAATATGATAAAGAGTGTAATGGAGTTATTGATAATCCTAAAACAGGAGCTTTTGTTCCATTGTTTATAATTGTTGGTTCAGGATTATTAGGATATGGAATTTTCTATTATACTAAAAAACATAATCGTTTTATTTAATAGTTTAATTATGATAGTAGATTACTTAAAAATATGAGTATCTACTTTTTTACTGCATTAATGTCTGGGGGGGGGGTTATAATAAGTTATATAAATAATAAGGAGTATATAATGATTACAGTGTCTTATATGTATATTCTGGGTATGTGTCTAACGCTTATGCATATGGTGTTAGTCCAGTGCAACCATCGGTATATTTAGAATCGAATATAGTAATTAAGAGTGGAGGAGTAGGTTCTAATACTTCACCATTTGTGTTGAAATAGATTATTATTTTATGTTAAAGAAGTTTTGAAAAAAATTTCTTTTTTTTGTATAATTATTTTAGAAAAGGTGATACATTATGTTTGAATATATGGGAGATCGACTTAGTAGTGCCATAAGGAATATTAGAGGCATGGGTCGTATTACTGAAGAAAATATAGGTGATGCTTTAAGAGAAATTAGAATGGCTCTTTTGGAAGCAGATGTTAATTATACTGTAGTAAAGGAATTTATTGCAAGTGTTAAAGAAAAAGCTTTAGGAGAAAATGTGGAAAAAAGTTTAAAACCAGATGAGCTTTTTATAAAAATTGTGAAAGATGAATTAGTTTCTTTGCTTGGAGGAGATTATGTTCCTTTAGAAACAAGTAAAAGTCCGACTATTTTAATGTTAGTAGGACTACAAGGAAGTGGAAAAACAACAACGGCAGGAAAGCTAGCAAATTATTTACGAAAAAAACATAATAAAAAACCATTGTTAGTTGCTTGTGATATTTATCGACCAGCGGCAATTGAACAATTACAAACATTAGGGCGCGAATTAAATATTGAAGTTTTTACAAAAGGAAAAGAAAATCCTGTAAAAATTGTTAATGAAGCTCTTGTTTATGCGAAAGAAAATAAAAATGATTATATTATTATAGATACTGCAGGACGGCTTCAAATTGATAAAGAATTAATGCAAGAATTAAAAGATATTTCGGAAAATATTAGACCTCATGAAACTATTTTAGTTGTTGATGCAATGATGGGTCAAGATGCTATAAATGTTATTACTGGATTTAATGAAGCTTTAAATTTATCTGGTTCTATTTTAACAAAATTAGATGGTAATACAAAAGGCGGAGTAGCTTTATCTATTCGACATTTAACAAAAATTCCAATTAAATTTGTTGGAGATAGTGAAAAGTTAGATGGGCTTAGTGAGTTTTATCCTGAACGAATGGCTAATCGAATTTTAGATATGGGAGATATTTTGTCAATAGCTGATAAAGTAGAGAATATAATTAGTGAAGATGAGGCTAAAGATACAGCTCGAAAAATGAAAAAAGGAACTTTTGATTTAGAAGATTTTTTAACAACTTTAAAACAAATAAAAAAACTAGGACCTTTAGAAAATATTTTAAAAATGTTGCCTGGAGCTAGAAAAATGGGTATTAATAATATTAATATTAATCCTAAAGATATGGCTCATATTGAGGCGATAATTCTTTCCATGACGGTTTATGAAAGACGCCATCCAGAAATTTTAAAAGCTAGTCGTAAACAAAGAATCGCTAAGGGAAGTGGCCGAAGTGTGGAAGAAGTAAATCGTTTATTGAAACAATTTGAAGAAATGAAGAAAATGATGAAAATGGTTAGTTCGGGAAATATGAAATTACCTTTTTAAGGAGGAATTAGATGGAATCTTTAAAGCGAGTTTTAGAAAAAAAAGGCTTTGATGTAAATGATTTTGAATTTTATGGGGAATTAGTGGCTAAAATAAAAGATTTTAAAAAGGCAAAAAATTTAGGTAAACTAGTTTTGGTTACTTCTACATCACCTACTAAATATGGTGAGGGCAAAACGACTTTAGCAATTAGTCTAAGTGATGCTTTAAATAAATTAAATTATAAAAGTGTTGTTGCTTTAAGAGAACCTTCGTTAGGTCCAGTATTTGGGGTTAAAGGAGGAGCAACAGGAGGCGGCAAGGCTAAAGTTATTCCGGAAGAAGAAATAAATTTACATTTTACAGGAGATATTCATGCAATTACAACGGCCAATAATTTATTAGCAGCTATTGTTGATAATCATATTTTTCAAGGGAATGAATTGCAAATTGATCCTAAAACAATTTCTCATGAGAGATGTATGGATTTAAATGATCGAAGTTTGAGAAAAATTAGAGTAAATGGTTATGAAACAAGATTTAATATTTCAACAGCTTCGGAGCTGATGGCCATTTTATGTTTAGCTCATGATGAAGATGATTTAAGAAAAAGAATTGGTAATATATTAGTAGGTTATACATATGACAAAGAAGAAGTTTTGGCGAAAGATTTAAAATGTGTAAATGCTTTAATGATATTATTAAAAAAAGCTATAAATCCGAATATTGTTCAAACTTTAGAAGGAAATTTAGCTCTTATTCATGGGGGACCTTTTGCTAATATTGCTCATGGAACAAATAGTGTAATATCAACGAATTGGGGATTAAATAATTTTGATTATACAGTTTTTGAAGCAGGATTTGGAAGTGATATGGGCGGAGTTAAATTTTTTGATATTATAACAAGAAATAATAAAAAATTAATTCCAGATGTGGTGGTGTTAAACACAACAATTCAAAGCCTTTTATATAATGGTAATGGGCGTTTAGATCAAGGAATATTTAATTTGGATTATCATATTGATAATATGCTTAAATATACAGATAATTTGGTGGTAGTTTTAAATAAACATGAAAAGGATAAGATAGAAGATATTAACTTTATTAAAGAGTATGTAGAGGATAGAAATATTTTATTTTCTGTTAGTGAAGGATATATTAAGGGAAGTGAAGGATCATTTGATTTAGCAGAAAAGGTAGTTGGATTATCTAATAAAGGGAAAAAAGCTTTTAAATATTCTTATGATGATTTTGATAGTTTGGAAGATAAAATAAACCAATTTTGTATAAAAAATTATGGAGCTAAAGAAGTAATTTTGACGGATGAAGTTAAAAAAAAGTTTTTATTAATTGAAAAGAGTAAATTTAAAGCTTTACCTATATGCGTAGCTAAAACTCAATATTCTATAACAGATAATAGTAAAGATTTAGGATATCCAAAAGATTTTATAATGCATGTTTTAGATATAAGAATTTTTAGTGGAGCAGGATTTATAACCATTTATTTTGGAAATATTTTAACGATGCCTGGATTATCTTCTGATGCTAATTATTTACATATGTAAATATGGTGTTTATCATAAGCACCATTTTTTTTGTGGCATAAAATAGATTAGAAAGGAAATGGTAAAAATGAAATATAACCGTTGTATGGATGCTAATATGTATAAAGAAGCCGGAGAATATTCTAATGATATGAATATGTGTTGTTGTGCTAATCCAATGATGATGGGAATGGGAAATTGTCCTGGGAATGTTGTTATGTGTCCACCAATTATGGAATGTCCTCAAGTAAGATGTTGTCACAGAGTGGTAAATTATGAAGTTCCTCAAGTGTGATAATTTATGATATACTAAAGTTTTAATAGAAAATAAGTATAAATTTAGAGTTATTTTAATAAGAAAAGTCTTATATTATGGTATAATTTTAATAGATGGTGATGCTTATGAATATTTTAATGATTAGTAATATAGATGCTGATGAAAAATTAGAAGATATATGGTTAGCTAGAGCTTTTCAAAAAGATGGTCATAAAGTAGCAATAGTTGATAAAAATTATGATGAAAGGCTTGAATCTTTATATGATGTTTTTTTGTTAAGGAACACTTGGGATACTGAAGCAACAATAGAAACTATTAAAGAAAAATCTAATTTTCGAGGAAGAGTTATTAATAAAAATCTTCCACGAATTAATTTTGATGGAAAGTACGATGGAAGCTGCAAAGAATATCTTGCTTCTTTATATAAAAATGGTTATTTAGTTATTCCAACTGTTGGTAATATTGAAGATTTAAATATGTTAGGTAAATGTGATAAATTTTTATTAAAACTCAAAGATAGTTATGATGGAATAGGACAAATGGTAGTAGATAGACAGCAATTAGAAAAAAATTTTACTAGATCGTATATAATTCAACCATATATGTAATTTCAATCGGAGGTACAATTTTATTATATAAAAGACCAATTTGAGTATGCATTAGAGTTTATTCCAAGTAAAGTTCCAGTTTATCCTGATGCAATAGAATATAAACCAAATGAAAATGAAATGAAATTAGCAAATGAATTTTCTAAATTAAATGAAAATTATTATGGTATTCAAAGGCTTGATTTTATTAAAATGAAAAATGGAACACTTCTTTTAACAGAGATTGAAGATATAGCTCCTTATTTAGATTTGGATTGTGTTAATGAAAAAATAAAAAATAAATTTATTTTAGATTATAAAAATATGGTATATGAATATATGGAAAATATAAAAAATGATTAATAAAGCAATGAGAAAATCAAAGTTTAAAGGTAATATCTATCATTATTTACACGATTTATTTTTCATTATGAAGTTTTGCTTTTAATATGAAACTTTATTAGCAAGAAAGAATTTTGAAAAATAAATCTAGGGTAGAAGCCCCGAAATTTTGTTATGGGGTAGTTTGCAAGTTAACTTCTCTTATAATTCAAAGGTATTAGGTTAACTAGTGATCAAACAGAAGCCATATTTGATACATTATCTTTCATTTCTAAAAGGGATGATTTAACTGAGTATAAAAACCACTTTTTAGCACATAAGAAGATGGAACATGGTATGCTATAGTGATATTTTAGGGGAGGTATCCTGCAAAAAGAAGATGATGTTTATGATAGTTAGGAAGAAAGTGTTTGCTTATAAGTAATACTGAATTGTATAATATTTAAATTACACATATATTTAGTATTACTAAAATTAGTTATTTATCCATAAGTTTAAATGAGGAGTTTAAAATATATGGATAAGTACAATATTAATTATATCTTTAAAGAAGAAAAAGATATTAATGATATTTTTGTTAGTGTTTTAAAAAAAGAACTAAAAAAATATATTCTAATGATTTGTAAAAATGAAAAATGTGAGATACCATCATCAAATACTTATTTATCTCAAGGAAGGAGAAAAAGTTGTTAGAGAGTTTAAATAAGATATATAATGTTGGACTTTATATAAGGTTGTCAAGAGAAGATGATGATAAAACATATGAAAGTGAGAGTATTACAAATCAAAAGAGTTTATTACTTCAATATGTAAAAGAGAATAATTTAAGAGTTTATGATTTTTATGTTGATGATGGGTATTCAGGAACGAATTTTGATAGACCAAATTTTAATAGATTACTTCATGATATTGAACAAGGCAAAATAAATATGGTTATAACAAAAGATATGTCCAGACTCGGAAGAGATTATATTGGGACTGGAAATTTAATTGAAAAATATTTTCCAGAACACAATGTAAGATATATTGCAGTTACTGATAATATAGATACCTTTTTAGATAGTTCAAATAATGATATAGCACCATTTAAAGCTATAATGAATGATATGTATGCTAAAGATATATCAAAGAAAATAAAATCCAGTTTAAAAGCAAAAATGAAAGAGGGAAAATGGGTAGGAGGTAGAACTCCATTTGGATATGATCAAAATAAGAATAATAAAAATCATTTAATAATAAATAAAGAACAAGCAATTGTTGTTAAAAGGATCTTTGATATGTGTTTAGAAGGTTTATCTTTTTTTAAAATTGCCAAACAATTAACTAATGAAAGAGTAAAAACTCCAGCCGAGTACTATAGCTTTGAATGGAAGAGTAATTATAATTTAAAATATGGGCAGTGGCATTCAAAAACTATAAAAGATATTTTAACAAATAGAATGTATATAGGTGATATGGTACAAAATAGACGTAGTAAAGTAAATTATAAAGTAAAAAAGGTGGTTAAGAATAATCCAAATAATTATATCATTGTTGAAAATACTCATGAGCCAATCATTGACAAAGAAATGTTTTATGAAGTTCAAAAAAAAATACCTAAAAATAAAGGGAGAAATGAAAAAAAAGAAATTCATTTATTAGATGGATTATTGTATTGTGGAAATTGTGGACATCGAATATCCATACAATCTAGAAGAAAAAAAGATAATAGATGTTATACTATTTGTAATTATTATAGAACTTATATGAAACAAAAACTTTGCACAACTCATTCAAATAATTATGATGAATTAGAAAAAGTAATTATTAATTCATTAACAAATATGTGTTTAAATTATATCAATAAAGATCAAATTAAAAATGATGTATTAAACAAGTTAAATGAAGATAATAATGTTAATTATAAAAAAGAGTTAGAAATACTTAGCTTAGATATAAAACAAATTAATGATAATTTAGATATTATTTATATTGATAAGTTAAATAAAAAGATAACTGGGGAACAATTTGAAAGAGTGAAATTAAAATTAGAAAGCGAGTTAACAATTAAACAAAACAGATATAATGAGTTAAATAATAATATTAATGAAAATGTAAATGAAGAAGCTAAAAATAAAATGATAAAAGAATACATTAATAAATTTTTATCTATGAAAGAACTTAGTAGAGAATTAATAATAAATTTAATTGATAGAATAGAGATATTTGAAGATAAAGCAATAAATATTAAAGTTAATTTTAATTAACTGACTTAGGAGTTAGTTTCAAATATGTATAACATAATCCAAAACAATAATGAAAAAAACGTCAAAATAGTTAAAGTATTTTCATTTAAATGAAAATACTTTACGAAATAATAATTAAGTAATATAATGTTTATAGGTGATAAATATGTTAGAAAGAAAAGAATACTTAGATTTTTTAGTGAAATTGAAAGATAAAAAAATAATTAAAGTAGTTACTGGTATAAGGAGATGTGGGAAATCTACTTTATTTACACTTTATAAAAAATATTTACTTGAAAATAGTATTAATGATAATCAAATAATAAGTCTTAATTTTGAAAATCCTGATGATAACAAATATGATAATTGGAAAAGTTTATACGATGATATAAAAAGTAAATTAGTAACTGGTAAAATGAATTATATATTTTTAGATGAAATTCAAGTGGTAGAGAATTTTGAAAAAGTAGTAGATGGATTATTTACACAAGATAACGTTGATATTTATATAACAGGATCTAACTCTTATATGCTATCTGGAGAACTTGCTACCTTTCTAACTGGTAGATATATGCAGATACATATGTTACCTTTATCTTTTAAAGAATATTTAAATAGTATAGATTCACCAAACGAGTTAAAGGAATATCAAAATTATATAGAAAATGGTGGATTTCCATATTTATTATCTATTAATGAAGATAAGGAATTAATAAGAAATTATTTAGATGGCATATATAATACAGTTTTATTAAAAGATGTTATATCCAGAAATAATATAAAAGATGTAATGATATTAGATAGTGTTATAAAATTTGTATTTGATAATATAGGACAGTTAATTTCTACTAATAAAATAAGTAATACTTTAAATTCTAATAATAGAAAAAATTCAGTTAATACTATTGAATCATATTTATCTAATTTACTAGATAGTTATATAATATATAAAATATCAAGATATGATATAAAAGGTAAGGAGTATTTAAAGACTGGAGATAAGTATTATGTAAGTGATTTAGGGTTAAGAAAGTATTTATTGGGAGAAATAAAAGATTTAGGTAGTATACTTGAAAATGTAATATTTTTAGAATTGAAAAGAAGAAATTATGAAATATTTATAGGAAAAAATGGTAATAATGAAGTTGATTTTGTTGTAAAAAATAATGATGGATTAAAATATATTCAAGTTGCTTTATCAGTAAGGGATAAAGATACTTTAAAAAGAGAATTAAATTCACTTGAAACGATAAATGATAATTATCCTAAGTACATAATAACTTTAGATTATGATACAGCGAATTATAATGGTATAAAACAAATAAATGCTATAGATTTTCTACTAGGAAGGGTAGAAATTTAGTCTATCAAAAATGGGCACACACATATAATTCCATGTCATACCACAATGGTAAATCATCATGTTTATAGACATACATATCAACCTTGTTATAGCTATTCTGAAGAAGATGAAACTTCTGAGGTTTATGAACCAAATTGTTGTAGATAATCTCGTTTTACGAGATTTTTTCTTTTTTTAAGATTGACTTTAATTTACATATTATTGATGGTATAATTAATTTAAAGTTAAGGTGGTATTATGAAAAATAGTGGTTATACAATTCCAGAATTAGTTATTGTGGCTGTATTCTTAGGAATAGTTTCTTTTTTTATGGTAAGTAAAGCGAGTTATGCTTTTGCAACTCCTGAGGATGAATTTAAGAAAATTGAGTTAATTTTAAAAAAAAGTGCTAGTGTTTATGCGGAAAAAAATAAAGAAAGCATAATAGCTGAAAAATCAAAATATGTATTAGCAAATGATTTAATTGAAGCAGGCTATTTAGCGGATGAGGAAAAGTATAAAGGAATTAAAATGAAAATTGATTATAAGGAAGAAACAGATAGTTTTTCTGTTAAAATTATTAGATAAAATGGCAATTACCAAAACTAATTTTATTAATTATACGAGATGTCCTAGATATGCCGCTTTAGAGGAAGTAAAAAAAGATAGACTAGAAGCTGATATTAGTTATCATGATTATAAAAATGAAGAATTAACATTAAATTTAAAAGAAATAGTAGACTCGATGGTAGAAATTGATGAAGAAACGGGAGTGGAGACAGATTTAGTAGAAAAGATTGATCGACAATTAGAAGCGATGATGGATTATTATAAAATAGTCGAGATAGAAGCTGGAAGAATTAGCAAAAAAACTTTTGGAGGAAAATCTTTTTATGCTGAGGCGACTAAAGATCAAGAATGTTTTGATTTTTCTTTAAATGGAATTAGATATATATGCTATGTAGATATTTATAATGAAAATGAAAAAGGGATTAATATTATTGAGGTTAAAGCTACTACAAGTAAAAAATATATGGATATGAAATCAGGACATAAAAAGGGCGAAAAGTTTTCGATATGGCAAAGAATAAATAATATTAATTATTTAAAAGGGGAACTTTTAGATTATAATTTAGAAAATGAAATGCCTTTAGAAGAGTATGAGAAGAAGATTGAAAAGTTATTTGATCGTTATCGTTTGGGAAAGTATGTTTATGATTTAGCAATCCAAAGGTATTTTATAGAACATGAGTATATGAGTACAAAAACAGAAGCAAAACTTAAAAATTTTCATTATTATTTGGCGGTTTTAAATGCCGATTATGTTTTTGATGGAACTTATGAAAATGACTCACCAGTTTATAATCCGGATAAAAATGGAAATGAACTTATTACTTTTTTTGATATGACTAAAATTACGGAAAAATATCAAGTTTATGTTGATGCGGATCGCGAAAAATTAGAAAGATATTTAAGAACTTTAGAGGTATCTGCTTGTCCTTTGGGAGATTTTTGTGGTTATAAAAAACAAAGTGGTTGCAAGTTTTTTAATCCGATTTGTGGAAAAAAAATTCCACTTAAAAATTCTAGTTTAAATTATATGAATAATGCTTGTGGTTTTATAAGAGAAGATGGTTCTAGAATTAAAGGATTAGAGTTAATTAATGAAGGCTATTTAAGGATGATGGATATTCCTGATTATTGGATAACAAAGAGAAAACATCAAATTCAAAGAGAATGTTTAGAATTTGATACAGTTTATGTTGATAAAGAAAAAATAGCTGCTGGTTTAAATTTATTAAAATATCCGATCTATCATTTAGATTTTGAAACGATGCCTTGTCCGGTGCCTCGATTTCGAGGGGAGTGGCCTTATATTCAATCTCCTTTTGAGTTTAGTTTACATATAGAGCGAGAGCCAGGAGTATGTGATAAAGATAAAGATAACATTGTTTTTTTAGCTAAAACTCATCAAGATGAGCGAGAAGAAATGATTAAATTAATGCTTAAATATATGAATCCTGATGAAGGAACTTTATTTGCCCAAAATGTTCCTTTTGAAAAAGGTAGAATAAAAGAGCTTGCGGGAATGTTTCCCAAGTATCATGATGAGTTAATGAAGTTATATGAGCGAGGTTTTGATTTGTTATGGCTTGTTAATACAAATTCAAAATTATATATGGATTTGGGTTATGATGAGGGAAGAGCTAAAACTTTTAATTTTTATGATAAAAGATTATCAGGATCATTTTCTATTAAAAAGACCTTACCAGTTTTTAGTGATCTTCGTTATGATAATTTGGTTGTAAAAAATGGAACTGATGCAATTGTGGAATACGCTAATTATGAAAAAATGAGTAAAGAAGAGTATGCTTTAAAATATCAAGCTTTGATTACTTATTGTAAACAAGATACTTGGGCAATGGTGGAAATTTTAAATGCTTTGCGTAACCTTGTAAAAGACTTGTCAAAAAATGGTGAAAATGTTGTAATGTTTACATGATGTTTAGTATGATGTTATTGTAAGGATGTGATGATAATGTTATACCCCTCAATTGATAAGCTATTGAATATTGTGGATTCGAAATATAAATTAGTTCATGTGGCTTCAATTCGTAGTAAACAGATGAGTGAGAATGATCATTTTCAAATGAATGAAAATGAGTATTGTAATAAAAAAGAACTTGGTAGAGCTTTAGAAGAAGTGGAAAAAGGATTGATTACAATAAAAGAAAAATAATTTTTTATGATAATATATCTTAAATAGTAAAAAGCGACTTTTTGATAAGTCGTTTTATTAATTTATTAAATTTTTCTAATTAGTGTTTTACCTTTTTACTCTTTGTATAATTTTAACATGTTTTTGTTCAATATAAAATCTACAACAGGCGATTAATTGCATATTTATAAAACATATTTAGAGCATTATGTTAAAAATCATTTTTTTATATTTTAAAAACTCTATATTATTATTATCAATTTGTAATACATATAATATTTTTCCATATAATTTTTTTAAATATTTTTCAGGATCAATGTTTATGTTGCATTTTTTTAAGTGGGAATGTAATCCAAACTTATTTATATAATAGATTTCTTTCCTAATTTCTTTGCGGTATTTTGAAGATACTTGTGCTTTTTCATTAACAACGATTCCAGTTACATTTTGGCTTGAAGATCTATTTATAACATGAATTTTGTCGTCATTTAATTTCAGTCCTAGTGGATATAACATTTTTCTAACTTTATTTATAATATCACTAGGATTAAAATTTCCCGAAAAAGTCATATCATCTGAATATCTTGTATATGTAATTTGATTTAATTTACAAAAATTTCCTATTGTTTCATCAAAATCTTTCATAACAAGATTAGATATATATGCTGATGTTGGAGAACCTTGTGTTAAGTGGTCATTATAAGTACATAAATATGTTAATAGCATTCCTACAGATTTCGGAAAATATTCTATAGAAAAACAACTATTGTAAATATCTATAAAAGATATATTTTCAAAAAAATTTTTAATATCTAATTTTAAAATTAGATTTTTGTTAACATGTGGTTGGGCATTATCTAATAATGAAATTCCTTTATGATATGCTTTGGCATATTTAGATATAGATTTATTATTTAATATATTTGCTAAAATTTTTCTTTGAATGTGTTTTAATAATGGATTTGGTTCATATATAGTTCGATATTTACCATTATTTTTTTGAATATTATATATTTTATAATTTGATTCTATATTATTAGTAATAGAATAAATTGTTTTTATATACTTATTTTTATCTTTACAATTAAATAAGTTAAGAGATAGTAAAAATTCATTACATTCTTTAATTCCAGTGTATTTCCACATTTTTACTATCTCCTTTTTAATATGCAGTACTAATGATATTGTAATATGGAAATGGACATAAGCGAAGTGTAACGAAGCGTCTACATATCGTGTAGTTTAGTCCTTTGGAATATTACTATTTAATCATTATATAAATAATTTTAGTCCCTTAACGACTCGTTAAAGTAGGAAATAATCCAATCACTACTGCATATTTATTATATCATTTATTTAAAAAAACTAACTATTTTCTAGTTAGTAATTTATTGCTCTTAAACAAAAAGTTTAAGTTTTCTATCTATATGGTGGAGAATAAGGGATTCGAACCCTTGACCCCCACGGTGCAAGCGTGGTGCTCTAGCCAGCTGAGCTAATTCCCCAAAAGACAAAATTATAATATCATAAGAAAAAGTATTAATCAAGACTTTTTCTAAAAATTTAGTAAGACCTATTATAAGTTGTAAATTTGCTTTTTAAAAGAAAAGATTATATACTTTTGGAAGTAGAGGTTTTTAAAAATGACAATTGAAAATGAATTTAAAATTTTAGTAGGTGGATATTTTGGTGTCCAAGAAATGGATGAGTATGATTTAAAAGTATATGTTATGAAAGAAATAGAAGAGTATATAATTAATTTTGTTAAGTTAAATCCAATAGAAGATTATGATTATAATTTAGAAGCATTATATATTAAAGACAAAGTTTCTTTAAAAAGAAAGTTGCAAGATAGTATTTTAACTTTAAGAAAAATAAATGGACCACTAGAATTAGAACATATGGTGAAATTAAAGTTACAAGAATTAAAAAATGATTTATAGTTATAGAAAAAAATTTATTTAATGAGTGTTTATGAAATCTTTATGTTTAACATTATACGTGTTATACTATATGTAAGTAATTACCCCATAGCCAAGTGGTAAGGCATCGGATTCTGACTCCGATATTCCGTAGGTTCGAATCCTACTGGGGTAGCCAAATTGTTTTTTATATCCCTATTTAAGGGATTTTTTAATATAATTGATTTTAAAAAAACGTATAGTTATATTGTTTTGGGTTAAAGTATTTCAAAAATTTATTTTAGATGTTATAATATATTACAATAGAGTAGAAAATTTAAAAGAAAATATCCTATTTAGAATTGGGGAGGTATGTATGAACGATTCTAATAATAATATAGTGGGCAATAATAAGGATTCATCTTCGTTACAAGATAATAATCAAACTGGAGTTAATCCAATATCTAATTCCAATGATTCAATTAATAATGTTAATCCACCAATAGTAGATGTTAATAATGTATTTGGGATTAATCTAACAACTACAAAATCAGAAATAAATCAAAATCCAATGTCTAATCAATCAGAAAGTAGTTTTTTTAATCAAACAAATAATACTGTTTCTGATAATAATATGAATCAAATACCCAAAAGTCCTTTATCTGTTAATAATATGAATACCCAATCAATTATACAATCTAATCAAGATATGAATAGTAATATTTCATTACCCCAAAGTAATCAAATAGATGATAATGAACTATTAAAAGCTTTTATAGGTAGTAATTATGAGAAAATTACTACAAAATCATTTAATATTGCTGGTTTCTTTTTTACAACATTTTATATGTTTTATAGAAAAATGTTTGGATATGCGATACTTATATTTTTACTTAATTTTATAGTGCTAAATGTTATTAAGAATTACATTGTTATATTAGTATTTAATGTTATCGTCGGATTTATAGTAAATAAAATTTATTTGTTTTATTCTAAAAAGAAAGTTGCTATAATAAAATCTTCTAATTCCCAAAAAAGTCTACAAGAATTAAAAGCAATTTGTTCTAATAAAGGGGGAACAAGTATTGGGAAGTTATGTTTAGGATTTGTAACTGAGGTAGTTATTGCATTAGTTGTAATATTTATAATGGCTTTAATTGGAATTGGTGGTGCTCTAGGAGAATTATTTAATTTTAAAAATTGGAATATAACAACAACGGAAAATGGTATTAAAAAAGGACTTTTAGTAGAGAATGTTAGTGTTTCAGGATATTCATGTTTTAATTCAAAATGTACTATTTCAATAGAAGATTCAACTGGCATAACTACAGATTATTTACTTGGTGTTGACAGTGATTTATTTAGTTCTTTAGGGGATTATAAAGATTATATTAAATTAAATATAAATTATACGCAAAAAGAAAATGTTAAAACTATTGTGGGTTATGAAATTTACTTAAAATCAAATAATGATGATATAACAAGTGTTAAAACGGAAAATGAATTAAGAGATAAAATAGGATTGTATTCAGTAGGAACACATACAGATTCATTTACATTAATTCATATAGGTACGCCAGGTTTGGGTTTTAAGGATGATACATCATATGCTTATACACCTTATATATTTAGGGATAGTAAAAATAGGGAATATGAAATGAATTATATAAATGATAGTGGGGCACTAAATTTGATTGAAGGTAGTAAGTACGATGTTACTTTTGAAGTTGTCGAAGATTCATTTGGATATGAATTTATAATTAAAACAATTAAATAATATGAATTTAAATTTATAAAAAGTTTTTATGACTTTTTTTCTTTTGGAATGAAAATGGTTGTCACTTTAAAGTCATAAATAAGCCATATAATGATTTTAGAAAGGGAGATTTTATGGAAATTTTAAAAGTAGAAAATTTAACAAAAACTTATGGAAAAGGTGAAACGAAGATAAATGCAGTGGATCATATAAGTTTTACTATTGAAAAGGGTGAATTTGTAGCAATCGTAGGAGCAAGTGGAAGTGGCAAATCAACGCTTTTACATTTGCTAGGAGGAGTAGATCGAC
Organism: uncultured Bacilli bacterium; assembly: GCA_948479395.1. Classification (GTDB taxonomy): domain Bacteria; phylum Bacillota_I; class Bacilli_A; order RF39; family UBA660; genus MGBC108787. The sequence continues at coordinate 20,379 of CAOLUI010000014.1, forward strand.
CAACAAGTGGCAAAGTATTTATTGATGGCAAAGATATTTATGCTTTAAATGATGATGCTCTAGCGATATTTAGAAGAAGACAAATTGGAATAATTTATCAGTTTTATAATTTAATTCCGATATTAAATGTAACTGAAAATATTTTATTACCATGTGATTTGGATGGAGCAAAAGTCTCTAATAATCGATTAAGCGAAGTACTAGATATTTTAAATTTAAAAAATCGTAAAAATCATTTACCAAATGAGTTATCAGGAGGACAACAACAAAGAGTAAGTATCGGGCGTGCTATTATTAATAATCCTGCAATTGTTTTAGCTGATGAACCAACAGGAAATTTAGATTCAAAAGCAAGTGATGAAATTGTATCTCTTTTGAAAATGTCAAATAAAAAGTATAACCAAACGATTATTATGATTACTCATGATTTAGAAATTGCATCTAGTGCGGATCGTATTATTACTTTTGATGATGGTAAAATTATAAAGGATGAGCGTATTTAATTATGAATGTTTTAAACATATTAACAAAAAGAAATTTGTTATTAAATAAAAAGAGAACAATTGTTACAATTATTGGTATTTTATTATCAACCGCTTTAATTGTTTGTGTTTCAGGAATGGTTACGAGTTTTCAGAGAACTTTAATTAATGCAACTATTAAAAGTGATGGAAATTTTCATGTTTTAATTGAAAATATGGAAGAAAAAGATTTAGGAATTTTGGAAAATAACCGTGATATTGAGGATTATTATTTACTAGAAAATTTAGGGTATGCGGAGTTTGACTCATTAAATACTTATAAACCTTATCTTTATGTTCGCGCCTTTGATGATAAATCCTTAAAGAATATGGGGATAGAATTATTAGAGGGTAGATTACCAGAAAATAGCCATGAAATTTTATTAAGTGAACATACTATAAAAGATGGCGGTTTAAATAAAAATGTTGGAGATACAATTACTTTGAATTTAGGCAAAAGGTATAGTAGGGATGAAAACGGAGAATATGAATTAACACAAAGCAATCCTTTTGTCGTAGAAGAGAGTGAAGATAATTTAGAAGAACCAGAATCTCGAGAATATTTAAAATTAGAAAGTGAAAAAACATATACAATTGTGGGTGTTATGAAAAGACCATCTTCTACAATAGAAAGTTACGAAGCTCCAGGATATACTTGCATAACTTATAAAGAAAATGTAATAGATAAGAAAAGTGCAGCAATCATTTTTAAAAATCCTCGTCATTATAGTAAAAAGACAGAAAATATTGTAGGGAAAAAATATGATTATAAATATAATAGTGAACTTTTAAGGTATCTTGGAGTAACTGAGAGTGGAATGATGAATGCTCTATATGTAGTGGCAATTGTCGTTATAAGTATCATTATTATTTCTAGTATATTTGTTATAAAAAATAGTTTTGCTATTTCAATAACAGAAAAATATAAAATGTATGGTATGCTTCGTAGTGTAGGATCTACTAGTAAACAAATTAAGAAAAATGTTTTATTTGAGGGATTTATTTTAGGCTTAATTGCGATTCCTTTAGGAATTTTATTGGGAATTTTAGCAATTGTTATTTTAATATTTTTAATGAATTTTATTTTAGCAGATTCTTTAAATAATATGAAATTTGTTTATGATACACCAATTTTTCCAATTTTGTTATCTATTCTTTTAGCAAGCATTACGATTTATTTTTCGACTGTATTTACAGCAAAAAGGGCTGCTAAGATTACTGCAATTGAAGCTATAAGAGGTAATCAAGATATTAAGATTAAACGAAAAAAATTGAAAACACCAAAAATTATTCATAAATTATTTAAAATGGGAGGAGTAATTGCTTATAAAAATTTAAAAAGAAATAAGAAAAAATATCGTACTACCGTTATTTCGATTGCTATTAGTGTATTCATTTTTATCTCTTTATCCTCATTTATAGATTTTGGATTTAAAATGACGGGTTTATATTATAGTGAACTTAGTTATAACATGGCGATTTATTCTAGTTTAGAAGAAAAAGAAATGCAAGAATTATTTGAAAAACTAAAAAGCAATAGTGGAGTAGAACGCTCAAGTTATTTACGTTTAGGAGTTTTAAATCTTGATGCAAAAAAATATGGATCTGATTTTGGGCGTAAGATTTTAGATTCTTATGGATATGATGAGGATAATACGATGAATATTAATGTTTATGCAGTTGGAGAAGAGGAATATAAAGATTATTTAAATGATTTGGGCCTTCATAATGAGAATATCAAAAATAAAGGAATCTTAATTGATGAGTATCAAGAAGTAATTAATAAAAAGACCCATGTTGGTAATTTATATAATGTTAAGAATAATGATATAATAACAGGAGTTACCAAACCATTTAGTGATAGTAAAGATGAAAAAGAATTCTCTATTGAAATTATACGTTCTAATAAAAGACCAATGGGATTGGAACAATTTTATTCAGAAGGTGGATTCTTAATTGTTAGTGATAAAATGTTAGAGGAAAATTTTGATATTAAACCAGGTTCTATTTACTTAAAAACAAATGATACAGATAGTTTAGAAAATTATTTAGAAAATTTAATGAAGGAAAATACAACTTATAAGGATCTAAATTATAATAATATGGATGATTATAGAAAAGAAATGAATTCGATGGTTTTAATTGTTTCTATCTTCTTTTATGGATTTATTACTGTTATTAGTTTAATTGGTATTACAAATATCTTTAATACAATTACTACAAATATGAATTTACGTAGTAAAGAGTTTGCAATGTTAAAAAGTGTTGGGATGACCAAAAAGGAATTTAACCGTATGATTCGTTTAGAAAGTATTTTTTATGGAACAAAAGCACTTTTGTTTGGTATTCCTCTAGGGCTTGCAGGATCTTTAATAATATATAAAGCATTTACGAACGGACTTGATTTTGGATATATGTTACCATTAAAAGCTATTATTATTTCGGTTGTTTTTGTAGCAGTGATTATAGGTATTATTATGAAATATTCTTTACAAAAAATTAATAAACAAAATATTATGGAAACGATACGAAATGAAAATATATAAAAAGAGTTCTTCAGTGATTAGAGGAACTTCTTTTTGGTTATATTCTTAATTAATTTAATTTTAGAAAATTTTGGTATAATAAGCCTATAATAAAATATAAAAAGGAGATTTGGAAGTAATTATGAAAACAATTTTATTAGTTGAGGATAATGAAACAATAAGAAAAGGTTTAGATTATTTATTTATGCAAAATTCATTTTTACTTTTAATGGCAGAAAATTTAGAGAAAGCAAGAGTAATGATTAAAACCAAAAAATATGATTTAATTATTTTAGATGTAACTTTAACAGATGGTGATGGATTTGAATTTTTAAAAGAATATCAAGATTTTATTCATGTACCAGTCATTTTTTTAACAGCTAAAGATTTAGAAGATGATATTGTTAAAGGCTTAGAATTAGGAGCAGTTGATTATATTGTAAAACCTTTTCGTAATCGGGAACTTATTTTGAGAATTAATAATGCACTAAAATTTAGTAGAGAAGATAAAAAAATAATTAATATTAAAGATGTTGAAATTAATTTAGCAAATATGCAAATTAGACGAAATAATGAAGAAATTAGTCTTACCGCTTTAGAATATAAAATTTTTTTGGTTTTGATTGAAAATGCTAATCGAATTGTCACAAGAGAAGCTATTTTAGAAAAAATATATAATGAGTCAGGAAATTATGTAAATGATAATACTTTAACCGTTTATATAAAAAGGATTAGAAAAAAATTAGGAATTGATGAGATTATTAAGACTATTAAGGGAATTGGGTATATGGTGGAGTTTTAATGAAAAATGAAAGAGTTAAGTTATTTTTAAAATTATTTTTAATTACAATTATGGTTGTCATATTAGGGATAATTATTACTAAGAGGGAATATGAAAGTTATAAGAAAAGTATAAATCAATATGTATATGGAGTGGTTAAAAATTTACAAGCTAAATATCCGCAGGTAAGTGAAGAAGAAATCATTGAGCTTTTAAATCAAGAAGATCGGTATGATTATGATGATTTATTTAAAAAATATGGAATAGATGAAAATAGTGCTATAATTTATAATTTAGAAAGGAATTATAAAAAAAGTAGAGTAATTAACTTAAGTTTTATTACGAGCATCATTTTAGTAGGAGTATTTTTTTTCTTTTGGTATTATAATTGTTTAGAGAAAAAAATTAAAGAAATTACTAATTACATGAAAGAAATAAACCATAAGAATTATTTGCTTGGAATATCAGATAATGATGAGGGAGAGTTATCAATTTTAAGAAATGAAGTTTATAAATCAACCGTGATGTTAAGAGAAGAAAGTGAACATTTAAAAAATGATAAAATAGTTTTAAAAAATTCAATTTCGGATATTTCTCATCAATTAAAAACACCGCTTACTTCAATTCTTATTATGTTAGATAATATTTTAGATAATCCGAAAATGGATGATAAAACAAAAAATGATTTTATTGTGAATGTTCATCATCAAGTGGAACATATTAATTTTTTAATTGTTTCTTTGTTAAAGTTATCAAGAATTGATGCCGATGTAGTGGAGTTTAAAAAAGAAAGTATAAATGTTTTGAAAATAGTTAAAGAGGTAGAAAAAAATGTTGAAGTATTAAGAGAAGTCAAAGAGATTAATATTGTTTTGGAAATAGATAAAAGTGTATTTTATGAAGGAGATTATAAATGGGAATTAGAAGCTTTAACTAATTTAGTTAGAAATGCTCTAGAATATTCCAAACAAGGAGGAATAATAGAAATAAAAGCGGAAGATAATCCCTTATATACTAAAATTAGTATAAAAGATTATGGTAAAGGAATGAGTAAACAAGAATTAAAAAATATTTTTAAGCGTTTTTATAAAGGAGAAAATAGTTCTAGTGATAGTATAGGAATAGGTCTTAATTTGGCCCAAAAGATCATTGAAAAAGATAATGGTTATATTAAAGTAATTTCGAAGAAGAATGAAGGAACGCTTTTTGAAATTCGTTATATTAAGTAATTATTTTTATTGTCTAAAAAAAAGATAAATGCTATAATTAAGAT
>CAOLUI010000015.1 GCA_948479395.1 uncultured Bacilli bacterium
CTTTTGCTTTAAATGGTGAGAAAACAACAGAAGCATTTCCTTTAAAAACGAGTAGCTATCAGGTAAATAGTGTTGTATGTGAAGATGGAGCAACAGCAGAGTGGAATATAGATAGTTGGGGAATTGTCAATATAGCTCCTAATGGAGCTAAGAAAATAAAATGTAATATTGATTTTAATAATAATATTAATTTAATAAAATATTTAAGAAATTTGGAATCAAGTGAATTAGTAGAAGATGATTATGGCAATTTAAGATATATTGGAGCCAATCCAAACAATTATGTTAGGTTTAATAATGAATTATGGCGAATAATCGGAGTCATGAAAGACATTGAAAATACTGATGGAACTAAGAACGACAAAGTCAAATTAATAAGAAGTGAAAGTATCGGAAGTTATGCTTTTAATAATGGTAATAGTAATGATTGGAGCACAAGTGCGTTACAAAAAGTCTTAAATGAAGGAGCATACTGGAATAGAACAAGTGGAGAATGTCCTTTTTATGGTGGAAGTGGAAGTAATAGTGTGTGTGACTTTAATTCTATAGGACTAGCAGAAAATGCCAAGAATATGATAAGTGATAGTGTCTGGAACTTAGGAGGAAGCTCTTCTTCTTCAAAACTTACAAAAGAGTTTTATGAATTGGAAAGAGGAACAACAGTATTTGGTAATAATTTACCAACATGGACAGGGAAAGTAGGATTAGTGTATCCAAGTGACTATGGATATGCGACAAGTGGCGGGTCTACAACAGATAGAGGGACATGTTTAAATACAAGTTTATATGATTGGTCTGAAAGTGGAATAAGCGATTGTAAAAATAATGATTGGTTGCTTTATAAAAGCGCTGCCCAATGGACATTGACGCATAATTATGAATTAGGAGATATTGCTAGTAATATATCAACATGGATATTTGATATACATTTTAAAGGAAATATTACGAATTATAGTTATTCTACTAATTTACATATTTATCCTACAATTTATTTAAATTCAGAGGTTTTAATAAATAATAATAGTGATGGTTCAAGTACATCGCCATATATTCTAAAATAAAAAATTAAGCAAAATTGGCTTAACTTTTTTTATTCTTGTTTTTTTGAATTAACTCCAATTATTGCTCCAAATAAACTAGCAAACAGTAAAATTAAATAATAAATTAATCTTAAAAACTTAAAATGAGTTTGAAAAAATATTAAATTCATCAATAATAAAATTAAAATAAATAATCCACCTATTTTTAGTCCTGTAACAAATCCTCGAGCATTACTTTTCTTTGCTTCTTTATAACTTAAAATCATAAAAACTAAAATTAAATAAATTAAACCACAAATATAAGTCAATTTACTATTTAAAAATAAATATTCTAAAACACTTAAAATAAGACTACCAATTAAAAATAAACCGCCAAACTTTCCTATTAATATTCCATATTTTTTCAGTAAATCCATGCTAAAAATCACCTAATAAAATATATGTAATGATTAAAAATATATGAAATGAATCATAATAATTTTGAGAGGATGATTTAAATGGAAATGTTTACAATTATTTATAGAACAATATTTTTTTATTTTTTTATAGTTTTAGCTTATCGCATAATGGGAAAAAGAGAAATTGGTCAATTAGGGATAATCGATTTAATAGTTTCCATATTAATAGCGGAATTAGTTGCGATTAGTATTGAAAATATAAAAGATTCGATATTTTTAACCATAATGCCAATTATTATTTTAGTGGTCTTAGAATTAGTTTTAGCCTTTATAAGTATTAAATCAAGAACTTTTAGAACCCTTTTTGGTGGTAAACCATCCTTAATTATTGTTAATGGAAATGTCAATTATAAAGAAATGATTCGTCAAAGATATAGTATGGATGATTTATTAATAAGTTTACGTCAAAATTCCATAAAGAGTATTGAAGAAGTAGAATATGCCTTTTTAGAGCCAAATGGGAAACTTTCTGTCTTTAAGTATAATTTATTTAAAACCAAAAGTAATTATCCAATGCCAATAATTCTTGATGGTGAAATTCAAAAAAAAGCTCTCGATTATATCAAAAAAAATAAATCATGGTTAGAACAAGAACTTTCTAAAAAGAATCTAACTATTAAAGATATTTTTTATGCCTTTAAAAAGAAGAATAAAATTTTCTTAATTCGTAAAAGCAATTTATAAAAAGTGTGTTATAATATCAATAGTAAAGGTTTGATAAAAATGAAATTAACTAAGAAAATTCACAAATTAAGAAAATTACTTTTAATTATAATAGCAAGCCTTATTTTGGGAATAGGTTTTATCTTTTTATTAATAGCTAATCATTTAATTAATATTTAAAATGATATTTTCTAAAAAGAAGATATTATTTTTTTTATCTTATAAAAATTTGTTCCTACAACAAATATAATATTAACAATTTCTGAAATAACTAAACCATAAATTCCTATTTTAAAGAACGAAAATAAAGCTAAAACCAAAGTTTTTAATATAATTCCCCAAAAAGTTATTTTCATGGTAAATTTTGCTTCACCAAGACCTTGTAACATACTTATAATAGGAGATTCTAAATAAAAGAATAAAAAGAAAGGCGTTAAAACTTTAATATAATCTGTTCCACTTGTAGTATGATATAAAACTAATAAAAGTTTATCCCGAAAAATAAATATTAAACAAGAAAAGAATAAGCCTAAAATAAAAGAAAATAATAAAGCTTGATAAAAGCGTCTTTTAAGCATTTTATAATTCTTTTGTTCATAAAACTTACTTATCTCAGGAACCAATGAATTTGATACAGCTCCAACAAAAAAAGAAGGCATCGTTAAAAGTGCAATAGAATAGGCATTATAAACTCCATATTCTCTTAAAATAAAAGAATTAGAATAACCAACCAAAAGTAAAACATTAGTTAAGATAATTGGTTCAAAAAAGAACCCAATATTTCCAATAAATCTTGAAGAAACTGTCGGAATACTAACTTGTAAAACTTCTTTGATAGTTTTCGTATCTGGTTTAATATCTTGAACTTTTATTTTAATATTTTTGGGCAAAAAAAACATAAAAACAATAATTGATGATATTTCAGAAATAATATTTAAAAGAATAAGAGCTAATACTCCATATAAAACCCCTTTAGTCATAAACTTTGGTAAAAATAATACAATTAAAATCAATCTTACTACTTGTTCTAAAGAATTAGATAGTGCATAAGGAAACATTCGTTGTTTACCAAAAAAATAGCCTTTTATAATGCTTGAAATACTTATAAAAGGAAGTGTTATAGTACAAGCAAGTAAAAGAATATATGCTTCTTTAGTCTTAAGTAAATTATAAGCAATAAATTTACTAACTAAAAACATAATTCCAATAATAACTATATTTACTAAAAGCATAATTAGTGTACTTGAAATTAATATTTTACTGCTTCGAGTTTTTTCTTCTGCTACTAATTTTGAAATAGTTAAAGGCATAGCCATAGTAGCAATTGTAATTAAAAGAGAATAGGTAGGCATAACAATCGAATATAAACTAACCCCTTCTTCTAAAATTATCCTAGTATAAACAATTTTAATAAGAAAACCTAGTATTTTGGTAACAAATCCTCCCAATATTAAAATAAGCGTTGATAATATAAATTTATTTTTCATCTAATCACCTTTAATTTTTTTTTAAAATGCTTTATAATAAATATATGATTAAGGATGTGGGAATATGGTAGATGAAGATTTTCGTTCAGTATCCGAGCTCTATATTAGAGTATTACCAGCCTTACGTATTAAGAAAAAAGAATTAAATCGTAATAAAATGCAATTCATTACTGAAAAAGATATTTGGAGTTGTCTAAGAGATAAATATTGGAAAAAAGAGGCCGCATTAACTCTTTATGATATCGTAAATAGCATTTTAAGTTTAGAAGAAGACGTTATTTTAGAATATATGAGTAAAAAGATTATAGGTGAGTAAAATGACAAAAGAAGACATGTTTAATCAATTATTAAATAAATTAAAAAATAATTATTCCGAAGAGGATTTAAAAGATATTAAAAAAGCTTATCAATTTGCTTTAGAAAGTCATAAAGGGATTAAAAGATTAACTGGGGAAGAATATATTATGCACCCTTTAAATGTTGCGGTTATTTTAAGTGACTTACATGTTGATAAAACAACAATTATGGCATCTCTTTTACATGAAGTAATTAATAACGGATCAACTACTGAAAATGATTTATTAAAAAACTTTGGTGAAGAAATTACCAATATTGTACAAAGTATTTCTACTATTAATAAATTAGAACTACCTGATACGAAAGAATCATCTGCTATTTATTTACGTAAGGTCTTAGTTGGAATGGCTGAAGATGTTCGGGTTTTATTTATCAAACTTGCTGATCGTTTACATAATATGAGAACTATTTGGGCGGTAAGACCTGAAAAACAAAAACGTAAAGCTAATGAAACCATGACTGTTTTAATTCCTATTGCTCATCGTTTAGGAATATATTCTATTAAAAGTGAACTAGAAGATTTATGTTTGAAATATTTAAAGCCTGATGTCTATAGAGATATTTTAAAACAACTAGATGCTTCTGTAGAAGAATTGGATAGTGTTTTAGAAAGTATGCAAGAAAGTATTTCAGAGTTAATGATTGAACAAGGAATTAATTTTTCCATTAAAAGTCGCGTAAAAAGTGTTTATAGTATCTATAAGAAACTAGATAAAGGAAAAAAATGGTCAGAAATATATGATATTCTAGCTCTTCGTTTAATTGTTGAAAAAGAAAGTGATTGTTATTTAGCAATTGGTTTAATTCATTCTAAATTTCATCCTTTAGCTAAACGTTTTAAAGATTATATTGCAATGCCTAAAGAAAATATGTATCAATCTCTTCATACAGGAGTTTTTGGTAGTGATGGTCATATTTTTGAAATTCAAATAAGAACCCATGAAATGGACGAAATTGCAGAAAAAGGTATTGCTTCTCATTGGTCATATAAAGAAAAAGGAACTAAAAAAATTCAAAGTATGATGGAGCAAAAACTAGAAATTTTTCGTAACATGATTGATACATATAAAGAGACCGACGTCTCAGATGACTTTCTGGCTAATGTTAATAATGACATTTTAGGTGAATTTATTTATGTTTTTACTCCTAGTGGGGATGTTGTTGAACTTCCTCTTGGTTCTACGCCAATAGATTTTGCCTATCGCATTCACTCTAAAGTAGGAGAAACTACTGTTGGGGCAATAGTCAATGATGAAATAGTTCCTTTATCATACGAGCTACAAGATGGTGATGCGGTTAAAATAAATACTAATAAAAATTCTACTCCTAGTAAAGAATGGTTAAATTTTGTTAAAACTAGTAGTGCTAAGAGTAAAATAAAATCCTATTTTAGTAAACAAGATCGTTTAGATTATATTAGCTTAGGAAAGAATATCTTAGAAAAAGAATTACGCAAACAACATCTTAGTTTTAATGAAATATTTAATGAAGAAAACTTAGAAAAAATTAAAAAAGATTTAAAATTTAATGACTTAGAAGATATTTATTTAGCTATTGGTTCATTTCGCTATACCGCTGGGTTTATAATTCGTCTTTCAAAGGAAGAAAAGCATGAAGTAATTGATCCTTTAACACTTAAAGCCCCTAAGAAAAATGCGCTTAAAAATGACAACAAAAATGATATTATTGTTGGAGATTATAGTGATATTTTAGTTAGTTTAGCCAAATGTTGTAAACCTGTTAAAGGTGATAATATTATCGGCTTCATTACTAAAGGTGAGGGCATTACTGTCCATAAAGTTGATTGTCCTAATATTGCTGATAAAGATGATCGCCTAATTACCGTCTCTTGGAGTGATAATAATGAAAACGAATATTATACTGATATTTTTATTGAAGCTTTAAATGACAAAAATTATATAACGGATATAATTAATAAAGCTTCTAGTAAAAATATTAATATTGTAGCTTTTACAACTAATGAAAATACTGATATTACTATTTATAATTTAACTTTAAAAGTCAAAAATGTTACTGAATTAAATGATTTTTTAAATAGTCTATACTCATTAAATTTTATTAAAAAGATTGGTAAAAAATAGGATTGTATTTATTAAGTACAATCCTTTTTACTTATTTGTTACTAACGATTTAGTATAAGGTTTACGATCATCAGTTCTATATAATAAATAATCGATACTAACTTCATAAAAATCAGCTAATTTTTTTAATACTTCTGTTGGAATATCATTAGTTTCTGTTTCATATTGTGAATAACCTGTTTGAGACATATTTAAATACTTGGCGATATCTTTTTGATATAAATCCTTATTTTCTCTTAACTCTCTAAGTCTATTCATAAAGTTCAACCTCAAAAAAATAATAACATAACTTAAATTATGGTATTGAAGTATAACTTAAAATACGTTATACTTTATTAAGATAACCTAAAATAAGTTACGACTAGTATTCGACAATATTTAGAAATAATTTAGGAAATAATAATAGTGAGTTATGGAGGTATTATTAATGAAAAATAATAAGAAATTTTTAATAGCAGGGGGAATTTTAATTTTAATCGGTGGAATATTACTAGGAACCAGTTATGGATTTTGGAAAATAGATAAAATCCAAAAATTAAGTAATAACTTAACAGTAGATTGTTTAAACCTAGAACTATCAGATGTTACAGATGCTATAAATTTAGAAAAAGCTCGTCCTATAAGTGACGTTCAGGCCAAGAGTTTAAAGCCTTATGAGTTTAAAATAACTAATACATGTTCAAGTACCATTAGTTATAGTGTTAATTTAGAAGTAATGGAAATTGAAAACCAACTAAAAAGCGAATATGTCGCAGTATCATTTAATAATGAACCCAAAGAAATATTAAATACCAAACAAACAGTAACTCCAACATATAAAGGTGATGATTACACGGCTAATGAAGCTTACTTTTTAACCAATGGAGAAATAAAAGGTGGAGAAGAGATAAATTACACTATCAAACTTTGGATAGATGAAAATGTAACCAGTATAGACTCCATGAACAAAGACTTTATAAGTAAAATAAGTATAAGTGGAGAATTAAGTACAGGAACAAATTTAGTAGAATATCTAACTAACTTAGAATCAAGTGAGTTAGTCGAGGATGATTTTGGTAATTTAAGATATATAGGGGCTGATCCCAATAATTACGTACAATTTAATAATGAATTATGGCGAATAATAGGAGTAATGAAAGATATAGAGAATGCAGATGGCACAAAAGAAGACAAAGTCAAACTAATAAGAAGCGAGAGTATAGGAAAGTATTCCTGGGATAATAAAGCAAATGGTATAGGATCATCAACAAGTGAATATGGAAGTAATGACTGGAGTGATAGTGCTTTACAAAAAGTATTAAATGAAGGAACATACTATAATAGAACAAGTGGATATTGTCCAAGTGACAAAAATGGAGCAACAACTATATGTGATTTCAGATCTACAGGGTTAACTGCTGAATCCAAGAACATGATAAGTGAAAGCGTTTGGTATTTAGATGGAATTGATAATGCTTCTAAAAAAGCAAGTGAATACTATACGTTAGAAAGGGAAAATACAGTATATAGTGGAAGACCAACAACATGGACAGGGAAAGTAGGATTAATGTATCCAAGTGATTATGGATATGCGACTGCGGGAGGTTCTACAACAGATAGAAATACATGTTTAAGCACAAAGTTAAATATGTGGTCTTTGGGCGTTGGAAGTGATTGTCCAACAAATAATTGGTTATTTAAAAGAAGTAGCCAATTGACATTAACGCCGTCTTCTTCCAATGTTTACTTTATCTATATTTCAAGTTCAGGTGCAAATGTTGGAGTAGGATATTCGTATGATCGTTATGAGGTGCAACCTTCTATATATCTAAACCCGAATATAGTAATTGAAAATAACAGTGATGGTTCTAGTGCTTTGCCATTCGTTTTAAAACAAGTATAATTTAGAAAGAAGAATATAACTAATGAAAAATAATAAAAATAAATTATTAATAATAGTAGGAGTTTTATTAGTTCTTACTCTTATAATAGGAACAAGTTATGCTTTATGGAAAACTACTAAAACGCAAGGAAGTAGTAATATCATAACTAGTGATTGCCTAGATTTAGAATTAAGTGATGTTTCCTCAACAATCAATTTAGAAAAAGCAATTCCTATAACTGATGAAGAAGCAAGTAATTTAACACCATATGAATTTAAAATAACGAATAAATGTAATACTAAAGTATACTATAGTGTTAATTTAGAATTAATGCAAACAGAGAATCAATTAAATAGTAACTTTGTAGCTTTCTCAATAGATGGAAAAAGTAAAAAAGTATTAGGAAAAACTAAGTCAGTAACACCAACATATAAAGGTGATGATTACACAGCTAATGAAGCACATTATTTAATCAATGGAGAATTAGAAGCCAAAGGAGAAAAAAGACACAGTCTAAAGTTATGGATAAATCAAGATGTAACCATGGAAGATGATGTTATGAATAAAAGACTCATAAGTAAGATAAGTGTTATAGGAGGACAAAAAGCTTTAGAAACAACTTTAATAGAATATCTTCAAAATCTACAATCAGACGAATTAGTCGAAGATGATTATGGTAATTTAAGATATATTGGAGCTAATCCCAATAATTATGTCCAATTTAATAATGAGTTATGGCGAATAATAGGAGTCATGAAAGATATAGAAAATCCTGATGGAACAAGAGAAGACAAAGTTAAATTAATCAGAAGTGAAAGTATTGGAAGTTATGCCTGGGATAATAAAGCAAGTGGAACAGGATCATCAACGAGCCAATATGGAAGTAATGATTGGAGTGATAGTGCCTTACAAAAAGTACTAAATGAAGGGGCATATTATAATAGAACAAGCGGAGATTGTCCAAATGCTCAAAATGGTGCGACAACTTCATGTGATTTTAGTTCTACAGGTTTAACGGAAGAAAACAAAAGTATGATAAGTGAAAGTGTTTGGAACTTGGGCGGTACTAATTCTATGACAAACATCATTCCAAATAAAAGTTATCAAATAGAAAGAGGAGTCTCAGTATATAGTGGTCATGCAACAAAATGGACAGGGAAAGTAGGATTGATGTATCCCTCAGATTATGGATATGCAACAGCGGGAGGCACTACAAAAGATAGAAATACTTGTTTAAATACTAACTATTCCAACTGGGACTTAAATACTGTTTTTGCAGATTGTCCTAATAATAATTGGTTATTTAATAGTAACTCTAAATGGTCAATTACACCAACAAATTCATACGCTTCTCATTTAAATTATTATTTAAAAGAAAATGGTAGTATTGCATATAATGTTGTTTCTGATACAAAAAATATTTATCCAGTAATATATTTAAAATCAAACATATTAATTGAAAATAGAAGCGATGGCACAAGTGCATCACCATTTGTTTTGAAAAGCTAATTTTAAAAACACAAAAAATTTTTATTTGACTAAACCATCTAAAAGTAATAAAATACCAATATAAGTATTTTCTACTGGAAAAGAAGAGTAAAAATAAATATTCTTTTAAAGAGAGGACATATTTTGGTGAAAGTGTCTAAAGAAGTTTATTTTGAAGAACAACTTTTTGTTTATAGTAGAACGCAAGAATGCGATAAAAATTTAAGAGTACCTAGTAAAGTAAGGTGGCACCGCGGACTTTGGTTCGTCCTTACGTATAACTAGGTTTTTTTATTTAAAGAAAGAGAGATTGATTTTATGATAATAAAACCTAAAGGAACTTATGATATTGTAGATAAAGAAGCCATTAAAATGCAAAGAATAAATCATCTTATTGATTATTTCTGTGAGTTTTATAATTATGATTATATTAGAACTCCCATTTTTGAAGCAAGTGAATTATTTCATCGAAGTGTGGGAGAATCGAGTGATATAGTTACCAAGGAAACCTATGATTTTAAAGATCGAGGGGAACGTGATTTAACACTTCGCCCTGAAGGGACAGCTGGTGTTGTGAGAAGTTTTATTGAAAATAAGATGTACGGAAGTAACTTACCACGTAAATTCTATTACAATGGTCCAATGTATCGTTATGAAAGGCCTGGTAATGGAAGAAATAGGGAATTTACGCAATTTGGAGTAGAAATACTAGGCAGTAATGATCCCGCTATTGATGCCGAAATTATTTCCATGCCTTATCGTTTATTTGAAGAATTAGGCTTTAAAGACTTAACTGTCAAGATTAACAATTTAGGCGATAAAAAAGATCGAGCTAAATATCGTGATGCTTTAGTCGAATATTTAACTCCTCACATCAAGGAATTATGTAGCGACTGTCAGAAACGTTTTACCACTAATCCCTTACGTATTTTAGATTGTAAAGTAGATGGTGATAGTGTAGTTTTAAAAAATGCTCCAAGTATATTAGATTACCAAAGTGAAGATTCTAATAATCGTTTTAAAAAAGTTTTAGAGTATTTAAATTATTTAGATATTGATTATGAAGTTGATAAAACCTTAGTCCGAGGGTTAGATTATTATGATTATACCGTTTTTGAAATTGTAAGCGATTTAAGTATTTTAAAAGGATCATCAACTATTGCGGCTGGAGGACGCTATAATAACTTAGTTGAATCTCTTGGAGGACCAAGTACGCCTTGTATGGGTTTTGCTTGTGGCTTAGAGAGAATTGGTCTAGCCATGGACGAATTTGAAGAAATAAAGAAACGTCCTTTAGATTGTTATATTATGTATATTAATGAAGAAGAAAAATTAAAAGCGATAATGTTAGCACAAGATTTACGTATTTCAGGAGTTTCTGTGGATTATGATACTACTGGTAAATCTTTAAAAAGTCAATTTAAAGAAGCTGATCGAAAAAATGCCCAACTTTTAATCATTTTAAATAGTGAAGACTTACAAAAAGGTTTAATAAATGTTAAGGACAATTTAACAAAAGAAGAGAAAAAAATTGATGAGAATGAAATTATAGATTATATAGTTTCTAATGGATAGGAGAATAAAATTTATGGATTTAAAAGAGCTTTACGCAAATATTAACAATTTAGTTGGTAAAGAAGTCGAATTAAATGGTTGGATCAGAAATCATCGTCGTCAAAAAGAATTTGGTTTTATTGATTTTAGTGATGGTACTTGTTTTAAGCATATTCAAATTGTGTATGATAATACTTTGGTTAATTTTGATATCATTAACAAAATTTTAGTAGGAAGTACTTTAAATGTTACAGGAATTATTGTGAAATCTACAGGAAATCAAGAATATGAAATAAAAGCTACAAAGATTACGGTTTTAGGGAATTGTCCTGATGATTATCCTATTCAACCTAAAAGACATACCAGAGAATTTTTAAGAGAAGTGGCTTATCTTCGTCCTCGTACTAATCTTTTTCAAGCTATATTTCGGGTAAGAAGTGTTGCAGCCTTTGCTATTCATGAATATTTTCAAAATCAAGGATATGTTTATTTTCATGCTCCTCTTTTAACTGCAAGTGATTGTGAAGGAGCAGGCGAAATGTTTCAAGTAACAACTCTTCCAATAGAAAAATTAAATGGTAAAGTCGATTATAGTAAAGATTTCTTTGGTCGTGAAACTAATTTAACTGTAAGTGGCCAATTAGAAGCGGAAACATTTGCTACTGCATATAAAAAAACATATACTTTTGGTCCAACATTTAGAGCTGAAAACTCTAATACGAAAACTCATGCTGCTGAATTTTGGATGATTGAACCAGAAATCTGTTTTTGTGATTTAGAAGGTGATATGGATATTATGGAGAGTATGCTTAAATATATCGTTACTTATGTTTTAGAAAAGTGCCCTGATGAAATAAACTTTTTTGATCAATTTGTAGAAAAAGGTCTTAAAGAAAAATTAACCAAATTAATAAATAGTAAATTCGTAAGAATCGATCATGAAGAAGCGATCAAAATATTAAAAGAAGCTGACATAAAATGGGACTTTACTCCTGAATATGGTCAAGATATAGCCAAAGAACATGAAAAATATATTACAGAATATTTTGATGGACCTGTATTTATTAAAAATTGGCCTAAAGATATCAAAGCTTTCTACATGAAATTAAATAACGATGGTAAAACCGTAGCAGCAGTTGACCTGGAAGTACCAGGAGCTGGTGAATTAATGGGCGGAAGTCAAAGAGAAGAAGACTATAATAAATTACTTACCAGAATAAAAGAACTTAATTTAAATCCCGAAGATTTTTCTTGGTATTTAAACTTAAGAAAATATGGAACTTGTATTCATTCTGGATTTGGTATGGGCTTTGAAAGACTTTTAATTTATTTAACAGGAGTAGATAATATTCGCGATGTTATTCCTTATCCTAGAACTCCAGGTAATTGTGATTTTTAATAAAAATATTTAGAAAGAGGAAATATGGATTTAGCAAATATTATTTATCGTTATGTCAATCGCTTTATTAATAGCGAAGAATTAATTAATCAATTAGAAAATATAGAAAAATCAAATTATTCTAAAAATGAATTATTAGAAATTGCTAAATTATTGGAACAAGTCAAAGAAATTGTGAAAAATGTTCCCATTGAGATTGATAAAGTGGAAGAAAAAAGATTAGAAAATATTAATTATATATTAAACTCTTTAAAAAAAATTGATAAAGAAAAATTAGATGAAGAAACAAAAGAATTTATCAAAAAAAGATATGAATCTTTATTGAAAGATAAAGAGTGTATTAGAGATAGTGGACCAAGATATCAAGAATTATTTGACCTTTTAACTAATTTTTCTGTATATAATAATTATTGTTTAAAAGTGACTGATTTAGAATTATTAGAATTTATTACACAATATATTTCTGTCCCACTTCCACCACCTATTAATCAAGAGACTTTTGATGATTTAGTAGCTTCAGGTATAAAAGAAGACAAAAAAGAAGCTATATGGCGTTTAGCAATGAACTACGCCAGAAAAAATAAAGACTTTTCCAAAATTGAAGATTATTTTATAGAAAAGAGAGACCATTATTACCTAGCTGAATTAATTAGTGGGGTATATGAAGATTTAGATTTAAATAGATTAATAAAAAAAGTTTTAGCTTTAAAAGATTATGAATTCACGAAAAAGCTAGCTAATACAACATATTTAAGAGGCATATTTACTAGTGAGCAAGAAGAAGAAGTAAAAATGTTTCTTGAACAAGAAAGGAAAGATAACAAATGAAAGAATTTAACAATGGTGAATTTAGAAAAAAAGACATAGATAAGACATATACCGTATATGGTTGGGTTAATAAACGTCGTGATATGGGTGGTGTAATATTCGTTGATCTTCGTGATCGCTCAGGCTTTTTACAAGTTGTCTTTAATCGAAGTTTTTTAAAAAATGACTTTTCTTTGGCAGAAAGTTTAAAAAATGAATATTGTCTTAAAGTAACAGGAAAATTAATTGCCAGAACCGAAGATATGATTAATCCAAAAATTCCAACGGGAGAAGTAGAACTAATGGTTGAAGATTTAGAAATATTAAGCGAATGTGAAACCCTACCATTTAACATCTACGATAATGATATGGAAATAAATGAAAGTGTTGGACTTAAATATCGTTATTTAGATTTAAGACGCGATAAATTAAAAAATAATATATTAATCCGTCATAAGGTTGTAACAAGTGCCAGAGAATACTTAAATAATTTAGGTTTCATTGAAATTGAAACACCTATTCTTTGTAAATCAACTCCTGAAGGAGCTAGAGATTATTTAGTGCCATCGCGTCTAAGTAAAGGTTCCTTTTATGCTCTTCCTCAAAGTCCTCAAATATTTAAACAACTTTTAATGGTAGCCGGCTTTGAAAAGTATTATCAAATTGCTCGTAGTTTTCGAGATGAAGATTTAAGAAGTGATCGTCAACCTGAATTTACTCAAATCGACTTAGAAATGAGCTTTGCTACAGAAGAAGATATTTGGAAAGTAACAGAGGGAATGATCAAAAAAATTGTTAAAGATGTTAAAAATATTGATCTTCCTGATTTTCCTCGTATGCCTTATCAAGAAGCCATGGACCGCTTTGGCAGTGATAAACCAGATACTCGTTTTGAAATGGAACTAAAAGATTTAACAGAAATTTTAAAAGATACTAAAATGAATGTATTTAGAAACGCAATAGAAAAAGGTGGAATTGTTAAATGTTTAATTGTAAAGAATAATGGTGATAAATATTCCCGAAGTGATGTTGAACACTTAACTGATTTCGTAAAAATATATGGGGCTAAAGGACTTGCTTGGTTAAAATACGATAATGACGAGTTTAATGGAGTTATCGCCAAAAATTTAGAGAGTGATAAATTAGAAGCTATTAAAAATATGTATCATATTTCTAATAACGATTTAATATTAATTGTTGCAGATACTAAAAAAATTGTTTATGCCTCTCTTGGGGCTCTAAGAAATAAACTAGCTCATGAATTAAATTTAATTGACGAATCTAAATTAAATTTCTTATGGATAACAGATTTCCCTTTCTTTGAATATTCTGAGGCTGAAGGGCGATGGAAAGCAGAACACAATCCTTTTACGATGGTTAAAGATATTAATACTATAAATGATCCTGAAAACTGTATTTCTAGAAGTTATGATTTAGTATGTAATGGTTATGAACTAGCAAGTGGTGGAGTACGTAATCATAAAACTACTGATTTAGCAAAAATTTTTGAAGCTTTAAGTATTACCCCCGAAGAAGCCGAAGCACGTTTTGGTTTTGTTTTAGAAGCCTTTAAATATGGCGTACCTCCTCATGCTGGTATTGCTCCAGGCCTAGAACGTTTAATCATGATTTTAACTGGTTCTTATGATGTTAAAGATGTTATAGCTTTTCCTAAAACTCAAAGTGCTGCTGATTTAATGAGTGATGCTCCAACTACAGTAAATAAAAAACAATTAGAAGAATTAGGAATTAGCATAATTAAGGAGGAAACAAATGACTAAAATAGAGAGAGATAAAATTCATTATGGTGTAGTAACATTATTAGATAAAGAATTAAAAATATCTAAAACTAGGAGCATTTTATATACCTCAGAAAGTTTTTTAACATTAAATAATATAGCTGAAGATATATTGTATGAATCTCCTAAGTATTCAATAAAAAAAGACATTTTTGAGGCTCAACGATCTGCCAAAATATTTCCTCAAGAAAAAATTTATATTTTAAAAAATATAAATTTATATTATCTTTTACGTTATTTTGGCTTTTCAGAAACCTTAACTGAAAAAGATTGTCTAGCTCTTAAAGAAAATTTATTTAATGGAAAATTTGGTTATGAAAATAGTGAGTTATTCGGCTATCACAAAAAAACAAATGCTTATTGGAAAAATGGTATACTTATAACTAAAGAATACCCTTTTGAAAATGATAAATATGATTTTTTTTCTTATGAAAAATTTGCTGATAATGACCTTACTCCATATTTTCCTATTTTAAGCCAAATTCCTTATCAAAATTCTGAAGAAATTTTTGTACCTTTTCCCGAAGAAGGAATAATTAGAAAAAGATCTTTAAAAAGAAATGAGGGATATAATGAATAATTTTACTGAAGAATTGGTAGATGATTTAGCAGCTAAGTTATTAATCGGTTTAAGTAAAGAAGAGAATAAAATGGTTCTTGATGAATTTGCTATCATTGATGAAAATTTACGAAAAGTTGAAACTATTCCCAATATTAAAGAAGTAGAGCCAATGACCCATACTTTAGATGATTTTACATTTTCTTTAAGAAGTGATACTGCTTATGATTCAATATCCATTGAAGATGCCTTAAAAAATTGTGAAGTAATAGAAGGACGAGAAGTAGAAGTCCCTAAAGTTGTAGGAGGTAACGATGAATAAAACTATTGAGGAATTACATGAATTATTAAAAAACAAAACTATTACTAGCCAAGAACTAATTAAAGAATCCTTAAAAAAGTCTCATGAAGTTAATGAAAAATATAATGCTTTTGTTACTATTTTAGATGATGCCAAAGAAACTCCTATAACAGATAATTTATTATCAGGAATTCCTTTTGGGATTAAGGATAATTATTCAACAAAAGATATTTTATCCACTGGTTCATCTAATACTTTAAAAAATTATGTTCCTTTTTTTAATGCCACTGCTGTGGAAAAACTATTAAATGCTGGCGCTGTGCCAGTCAATAAAACTGTATTAGACGAATTTGGGATGGGAGGTACTGGAACAACAGGACATACAGGAGTTGTCAAAAATCCTTGGGATCCTAAACGAATGACTGCTGGATCAAGTGCGGGAAGTGCTTGCGCTGTTGCCGCTGGAGTTTATCCTTATGCTCTAGGTAGTGATACAGGAGATTCAATTAGAAAACCCGCTGCTTATTGTGGGATTGTAGGATATAAACCTACATATGGAATGATTTCAAGATATGGTCTATTTCCATTTGCTTCAAGCTTAGATCATTGTGGAGTTTTAACAAGATCTGTTAAAGATGCGGCTATTGTTGTCGATAATATGAAAGGGCTTGATGAAAAAGATATGACTACTTGGGATTCTAGTCCTATTAATTTATTCCAAAGTATCACAGGAGATATTAAAGGAAAAAAACTTTGTTATATTAAAGAATTATGTGATATTAACTATTATCCTGATCCTTCGAATGAATTAAAAGAACATTTAAAAAACTTTAGAGAAAAACTTGAAAATTTCAAATCTTTAGGTATTGAAATTGAAAGTGTTTCAGTCGATCAAAATTTATTAAACGCTTTACCTAGTGTTTATGTAGCAATATCTTGTGTTGAAGCTACTAGTAATATGTCTAATTTGACAGGAATTATATTTGGTCCTCGAGGAAAAGGTAAAAATGTCACAGAAATGATGATGGATCATCGCACAACAGGGTTTTCTCCTTTAATTAAGCGCCGTTTTATTATTGGTTCTTATATCTTACAAAAAGAAAATCAAGAACGATATTTCAAAAATGCTTGCCGTGTTCGTCGCTTGCTTGTAAATACATGGAAAAAATTATTTGAAAAATATGACGCTGTAATTTTACCTGTTGGTTCGGGTCCAGCCAAATATTTAGATGAAGAAAAAGAAACCTTATCTAAAGACACTCAAGTATTAGAAGAGCATCTTCAAATAGGTAATTTTGGCGGATTTCCCTCTATTACTATCCCTGATGGTTTTATTAATAATCTTCCAGTTGCTTTAAATATTACAGGAAATTGTTATGATGATGCCAATATTTTAAATATCGCTTATGCGTTAGAAAGCAGTATGGACTACAAAAATCAAATTGCTAAGGAGGTAGAATAAATGAGTCAATATAAAGCTGTTATTGGTCTAGAGATGCACTGTGAATTAAAAAGTAATTCTAAAGTTTTTTCTAGCGCTAGAAATTCTTATAATGAAATTCCTAATGACAACATATCTGCTGTTGATATGGGCTTCCCTGGTATTCTACCAGTCGTTAACAAAAAATGTGTCCATGATGCTTTAATGATGAGCATTGCTCTTAATTGTAAACAACCAGAATTTATGTATTTTGATCGTAAAAATTATTATTATCCTGATTTGCCAAAGGGATATCAAATTACTCAAATGGAATCTCCCGTTGGTATTAATGGTTCTTTAGAAATTGAATGCAATGGCATACGTAAAAAAATAGCTATCCATGATATTCATTTAGAAGAAGATACTGCCAGTTTAGATCACTATTATGATACATCTTGTATAGATTATAATCGTGCAGGAGTACCCCTTCTAGAATTGGTAACTGAACCATGTCTTTCCTCAGCAGATGAGGCGGTTGCTTTTTTAGAGACTATGCGAAGCATTTATAAATACTGTAGAATTTCTGAAGCGGATACTAAAAAAGGGCAAATCAGATGCGATGTAAATGTCTCAATAATGGAAGAAAACGATAAAGAATTAGGAACTAGAGTAGAAGTAAAAAATGTCAATTCTTTTAGTAATGTTTATGCAGCTATAAATTATGAAATAAAAAGACAAAGTGAATTAAAAAGCCAAGGAAGATATAATGAAGTCGAACAAGAAACTAGAAGATATGATGAAGAATCGGGAAAAACTATTCGCATGCGTAGTAAAGCTGATGCTATCGATTATAAATATTCTGTTGAACCTAATATTCCTAAATTTAAAATAGATCCTGCTTGGTTAAAAGAAATTACTAGTAGTATTCCTTTGCTAGCTTTAGAACGTAAAGATAAATATATTAAAGAATTAAACTTAAGTGATTATGATGCTGGAGTAATTGTTAAAGAACGAGAATATGCCGACTACTTTGAAACTTGTATTGATTTAGGAATTGATGCTAAAACTGCGAGTAACTGGCTTACTACTCAAATATTAGGAGAGATAAATCATCAAGAAATAAATTTAGCTGATTTCTATATTACTCCTGTTTTATTAAAGCAAATTATAGATGCCTTAAATGTGGGAACTATTTCTTCCAAACAAGCTAAAGAAATATTTTATAAAGCTGTTGAAGAAAAGAAAGAACCTAAATCTTTTATTAATAGTGATTCAGCTCAAATATCTAATAGAGAAGAATTAGAAGCAATTATAAAAAAAATCCTTGAAGAAAATCCTCAACAAATAGAACAATACAAAAATGGTAAAGATAATCTATTCGATTACTTTGTAGGACAAGTTATGAAAAATACCAAAGGTAAAGCTAATCCTATAATAACTAAAGAAATACTAAGAAATAACTTAGATAAATAGGGTATAATAATTGGAGATTAACAGAATGAAAGTAAAATATGAAATTACAGAAATATCTTAATACTGTGAATAGGACACAGTATTTTTAATTTTTCAATATTAATAAATTTATAGTAGAAAAAAAAGTATTAAGTATGTTATAATTATTTAAAATAAAGAGGTGTTGAACATGTTTGGAAAAATTAAATATATTAGTGAAAATATTGCCATAATTGAAAACCTAGGTGGAAATACTGGGACAAGCGATTTAATGAATGTTAATGTAATTTTTGAAGCTCCTGATCAAAGAATATTGGGTGAAATTACCGAAATTAATTCTAGTGAGATGAAAATTCGTTTTTTAGGGGAATACCTTGATAAAAGATATGTAAATGGTGTTATTAGAAAACCTCTTTTATCTTCTAAAATTCGAATTATTAATAGTGAAGAATTAATGGAATTAGTTGGTACTCAAAGTAATAAAGCTTTTACTTTAGGAGAAAGTGCTATTTATAAAAAATATCATATTTGTCCTAATATAAATGATTTTTTTTCTAATCACTTAGCTATCTTTGGAAATAGTGGAAGTGGTAAATCTTGTGGAATAGCTAGAATTATCCAAAATGTTTTTTCCAATCCTAATATGCTTTCCTATAATGCTAATGTTTTTGTTTTTGATGCTTATGGCGAATATAAAAATGCTTTTGGAAGCGTAAATAAAATTAATTCTAGTTATAATTATAAATTCATCACTACAAATCCTATTGATCAAGATGATTTCTTATTACAAATACCTGTAAACTTATTAAATTTAGATGATTTTGCTTTACTTTTACAAGCTACTAATCATAGTCAGTTGCCAATACTAGAAAGAACCATTAGGCTTGCTAAAATATTTAGCCAAAATTCTACAGAGTCTATTAAATATAAAAATCATTTAATTGCTAAAGCGTTACTAGCTATTCTTTTCAGTAATCAAACTACAGCTCGTAAGAAAAATGAAGTCTTTCAAATAATTGAGGTATGTCATACAAACGAATTTAACTTTGATAGTCAAATAGCTGGTCTTGGTTATACGAGAACTTTTAGTGAATGTTTTGAAATTGATTCTAATGGTAATTTTGGAGAAAGTGTTTTAATTACTGATTATATTTTAAAACATATTGAAGATTCTTATGAAGAAATGGCTGAACCAACAGAATATACTTATTCTTTATTAGATTTTGCTAAAGCCCTAGAATTTACCATGATCAGTGAAGGTTTTCAAAACAATACCAATATGTTTAATGATGCCATGATTTTAAAAGTACGTCTAAGTACTATTTTGAATACTAAAGTAGGAAAATATTTTACAAATAATGGTTTTGTTGCTTTAGATAAATATGTTAGTAGCCTCGTTGTAAAAAACAATACTAAAGCTCAAATTATTAATATTAATCTAGAAGATATTGATGATACTTATGCAAAAGTCATTGTTAAAATTATGTCTCGTTTATTCTTTGAATTCTGTAAAAATTTACCGCAAAGAGCTAGTATTCCTTTTCATATATTTTTAGAAGAAGCTCACCGTTATATTCAACATGATAATGATACATATTTAATTGGTTATAATATTTTTGATCGTATAGCTAAAGAGGGCAGAAAATATGGAACTTTACTTGGTATAATTAGTCAAAGACCAGTAGAAATATCTGATACCGTTATATCTCAAGTATCTAACTTTTTAATCTTTAAAATGACTCATCCAAAAGATATTAAATATATCGAGGAAATGCTTCCTAATATTTCTTCTGATGTTATAGAAAAACAAAAAAGCTTACAGCCTGGTAGTTGCGTAGGTTTTGGAAGTGCCTTTAAAATACCGATGATTATTCGCATGGAATTACCAAATCCTTTGCCATATAGTTCAAATTGTGACGTTTCTACCAGATGGAATGTTCAAAATCAAGGCCAAAATTCTTGATTTTTTATTATAACTTAATAAGTTTATAATATATATTAGCAACTCATAAGGAGCGAGATAATGAAAAAAATAATTGAAGTTAAAAAATTAGTTAAATCATATAAAGAGTTAAAAGCAGTAAATGATTTATCATTTGAAGTATATGAAGGAGAAATATTAGGTCTTTTAGGGCCAAATGGTAGCGGAAAATCTACAACGATTAATTCAATTTTGTCTTTAATAAATTTTGATAGCGGTAATATAAAAATATTTGGTAATAAAATGAGTCCTAACGCTTATGAAATAAAAAAACAAATTGGGGTAGTATTTCAAGATATCTCTGTTTTTGACGAGTTAAATGTTAAAGATAATATAGATTATTTTTGTGGACTCTATATCAAAGACAAAAACGTAAAAAAATCATACGTAAATGATGCTATAAAATTAGTAGGTTTAGAAGAGTTTGTTAAATTTTATCCTCACCAATTATCAGGAGGATTACTTCGCCGCCTTAATATAGCTTGTGGAATTGCTCATAAACCGAAATTAATTTTTTTAGATGAACCAACAGTAGCGGTAGATCCTCAAAGTCGAAATAACATTTTAGATGGTATTAAAACATTGCGAGATAATGGAGCTACTATAGTCTATACTACTCACTATATGGAAGAAGTAGAAACAATATGTGATCGTATCATTATACTAGATAAGGGGAAAATAATTGCTAATAGTACAATTGATGAAGTTAAAAAATTGGCTAAAATTGAAGAAAAAGTAAGTGTTGAAGTCTATAATTTAAAAGAAAAATATATCAATAAAATTAAAGAATTTCCTAATGTTGATAAAGTTAGTTACAATAATCAAATATTACAAATAACTTATAAAAAAGGGCGTAATAATTTGATTGAGATAACAGATTATCTACTTAAAGAAAAAATTAAATATAATAGTATTTATGCTGAAAGGCCAACATTAAATGATGTTTTTTTAGAGCTTACTGGCAAGGAATTAAGGGATTAATCATGCATAATTTTAAATATACACTAAAAACTTTGTTTAAAAGTAAAATATTAATTTTTTGGACTTTTTTATTTCCTTTAGTATTAGGAACGTTTTTTCATTTAGCATTTTCCGATATAGAAGAAAATGAAACTTATAAAACAGCAGATATAGCTATTGTAAATAATCAATCATATCAAGAAAATGAAGTTTTAAAAGAAGCCTTTAATCATTTAAGTGAAGAAAATGATGATAAATTATTTAATATCATTTATGCCAAAAACGAAAAAGAAGCAGCTAAACTTTTAGAGAATGATGAAGTAATTGGTTATTTATATATAACTGAAAAAATCAATATTATTGTAAAAGAAAGCGGCATTTATCAAACTATTTTTAAATTTGCAACTGATGAAATCGTTTCCATGACAAAAGTTTATGAAGATATTGTTAATAAAAAAATAAATGATTATTTAAATAATAATATTGAATTTGAATCATTATATCAAAAAATTTATGAAGAAGTTACTAGATTAAGAAATGATAATCAAAATTTTACTAATGATATATCAAGAAGCAATTTAAGCTATACGATGATTGAATATTATACTTTAATAGCGATGACATGTCTTTATGGCGGAATTATAGGAATGAGTGCCATAAACAAAGTTTTACCCAACATGAGTTGTACTGGTAAAAGAATGGCAGTTGCACCAGAGAAAAAAATAAGTTTAATATTTAGTAGTGCCCTTGCTAGTTTTATTGTAGAACTTATTGGATTAAGTATTTTATTTATTTATACCACCTTAGTTTTACATGTTGATTATGGTAATAATTTACCTCTCATAATTTTACTTTCATTAGCTGGAACATTTGTAGGATTATCTTTAGGAATATTTGTTGCCTCTATAATCAAAACTAACGAAAATAATAAAACTGGCATTTTAATTGCTCTTACTATGTTAGGCTGTTATTTATCAGGAATGATGGGAATCACTATGAAGTATGTAGTAGATGTTAATGCTCCAATACTTGCCAAAATTAATCCTGCCGCAATCATAACAGATGGTTTTTATGCTCTATATTATTATGATTCTTTAGATAGGTATTTTATCAATTTAATTAATTTAATAATAATAGCATTAATATTATTACTCATATCATCAATAAGTTTACGGAGACAAAAATATGACAATATTTAAAACGTTTTTAAAAATAATAAATAAATATAAGATTACAGTTATTATTTATACAACAATTTTACTCATTTTTGGTATTTTCAATATAACTACTAACGATTCAGCAATAGATTTTTCATCAAGTAAACCTAATATTTTAATCATAAATAACGATTCTGATAAAGGCCTTACGAGATGTCTAATAAATTATTTGAAAGAGAATGCCAATATTATCGAAAATAAAACAACAGAAGAAGAAATCGATGATGCAATATTTTATCGTGAGGCAAATTATGTAATCTATATCCCTAAAGGTTATAACGAATTATTTATGACTGGGGAAAATCCCACAATTAATATTAAAAGTACAGGAGATTATCAAGCTTCTTTAGCTAATTTAATTTTAGAAAGATTTTTAAATATGGCAAATATATATCAAAAAAATAATTTTTCTGAAGAAGAAATAATAAAAAATATAAATTCTTCCTTAAATAATTCTACAAATATAACTTTAACCTCCAAATTAGATAGAGAAGTACTTTTGAAAGCCTCTAATTATTTTAATTTTGCAAGTTATAGTTTAATGGCTGGAGCAATTCAAATTATATGTTTAGTTTTATCTACATTTAGAAATAAAAATATTTTAAAAAGAACAATAGTAAGTGGACTTGATTATAAAACTTATAATCGTAAGCTATTATTAGCAAATTCAATATTTTCTATTGTTTTATGGTTATTTTATATTTTATTAAGCTTTATTCTAATCGGCGATATTATGTTTACAACTCAAGGCTTATTATTTGTAGTTAATTCTTTTATATTTACTATTATAGCTACAATTATAGCATTCCTAATTGGTAATTTGATTACTGATAAAAATGCCATTAACGGTATAGTTAATACTATTGCCTTAGGTTCAGCATTTTTGTGTGGGGCTTTTGTTCCTCAAGAATATTTACCAACTAGCGTTCTTAATATAGCTCATATCCTTCCATCATACTGGTTTATAGCTTCCAATGAATTAATTAAGAAATTAGAGTTAGTTAATTTTGAAACACTTAAACCTATAATTATTAATTTTAGCATTTTAGTATTATTTGGAGTAATATTTATAATTATTACTTTAACATCGACTAAGAAAAAACAAAAAGTATTATAATTAAAAATACGTTAAATAAAAACTAAAGTGCACAATTGCATGCATGAATGTTTGGAAAAGTGTA
>CAOLUI010000016.1:0-15414 GCA_948479395.1 uncultured Bacilli bacterium
ATCGTTTACTATTTGCGATTATATCATATTTTCTTACTTTTTTATACCTTTTATTTAAAATTTAGTAATTTTTAATAAAAATAACTAAGGCAATCGCATAAAAAGTAGAAGTAAACTAAAGAATGTTATAAGGAATGACATGAAATATAAGATTTTCAATATTTTTGAAATTACTTGTATAGCGTATCATTTTTTGTTTTAAAGTGAGGTTGTCTCCCATAGAAGTATCAAGTCTTGCTAAATTAAAAATAATTTTTTTAATAAATAGATTATCAATAGAATGAACTTTACGATTTCTAGAATGATCTTCATCCATAATTACATCTAATCTCCAATGCAAATTACATTCAATATTCCAGTGATATCTAGTGGAACTTATAAAAGTATCTATAGTAAAGTTGCTACTTAAAATATAGAAATGAGTTGTAATCTTAGCTTTGTTATTTTCTTCTCTATAAACATCAATTCTACCAATTGCTTTTATAGTAGACCATTTCTCCAAATCGTGGATGCAACTTATATCATAAGAAAGATAATATTTTCGCCTTTCAATTCTACCATGTTCTTTTTCATAATTTGTTTCAACAATAGCAATATCAGAACTTCCTTCTTTTAATCCTAAATCAAAATAAGTTTTAATATCATCTTTTAATTCTTTTTGATTATCTTTCACTTTTAATACATAATATCCTTTTTTATCTACTATTTTATTAGCAATATCTTCTTGAGTTCCAATGGCATCAATAGTAATGATTTTTCCTTTGATATCAATTAAATCTAAAAGATCAGGAATAGCTGTAATTTCATTTGATTTATCATCTACCTTAACTTGCCCAATAGATAAACCAATATCACATAAGAATGCTGAAACAATATAAGGAGTATTACCACCATTTATTTTATCTCTAGCACTTTTAATGGCTTTACCATCAATAGCAGGATGAGTTCCTTTTGAATTAATAATTTCTTTAATCTAATATATAAAAATTTCCATAAATTTTTTGGAGTCAATATTTCTGAAAACATTAGAGAAAGTATCATGAGAAGGAATTCCGTTCTCTAAGTTTAATAAGTTAATAAAATATTCTTCGTAAACACTTAAGAAATCAGCAATATTAACAAAGTCAGTGTACCCACAAAGAATTCCATAAATTGTCATAATTAGTATATTAGTTAATTCGTGTTTTTTTCCTCTTATATCTCTAGGATCTTCTAATATTTCAAAATGTTCAAATAATGATTTCATAATTTATCAACTCCATCTATTATTAGAATATAATAGATGTATTTATTTAATCTATAACTATATCACTTTTTTACACTTATTTTTTATGCGATTGCCATAAAAAATAACAATATATATTGTTATTTTTTATTGAATATGTTACAATTATATTGTTTTTATATGGCGAGGTGGCACAACTGGCTAGCGCAATCGGTTCATACCCGATAGGTTGTGAGTTCGAGTCTCACCCTCGCCACCAAGAAGAGTAGTCATAAATCCTTTATTTATAAGGGTTTATTTTATTTTTTTCATATTGTTTATAATAAAAAAAATTATTTTAAAATAAGCTATTTTAAAGTCTACAACTAACAAACAACTAACAAATTTTTTTCTTTCTAGTCTAGTAAATTTATGGCTTCTATTAGATACTTTGGATCATGATATATATATACATTTTTAGTAATTTCAGTTATAGCGTATCCTAATGAAGATTTTATATTCATCTAGTCTTGTTGCAGATGTATGTATCGCGTTATATGGATTAGGTTGCTAAGTTTGTATATTTTTCAATGAATGCTAAAATGTTTATATTAATATATTGGAAAAGTTTGTATCTTTTAATATTTAAAATGCCATATTAAAGCAAATAAAAAAAATAACATATAAAAAAGACGAGCCTTTAAAACTTGCTCGTTATTTTACTAGACTAAAATGGCATTTTAGTAACATACTTCATATTGCCAAGCCTAATATTAAAATTGAAAATTTCTTTTTCTTTATTATAATTTTAATATATGAATGATTATTTTTTTAAACTAAAAGTTAATTTATCAAAAATTTCTTTTGCTTCTTTTTCTGAATTAGGATTTGCTAATACTATTCCTGTATTCGAATTATCAATTTTAATTATATAGTTAAATTCAGAATCATCATAAGAATAGAATGTATAAGAAATGCCATTTTTGGTTTCACTATCTAATATTTTTGCATTGGAATCGTTATTAACAATATCAATATATTGATTATATCCGTCAATAGTTATAAATGTGCCTTGACTTAATACATTATTATCTTTTGAGACTTCAAATGGTAAGTTAGATGATAAATCGTATCCATTTGATGTATTCAATTCTACTTTTATGGAATCACCATTTTGAACATCGTAAGTAAATGCTTTTGATGTAGTACATCCAGTTAATAGTAATACTAGTGTAAAGAAAATTGATAATGAGCTAATTAATTTTTTCATAATTCACCTCCTTTATATAAAAAGTAATTGGTATTTTTTTCCAATCACTTATTTTATAATTATCTTATCAAATAATAGTTAAATTTTGTTGTTTATATATATAGTTTACGAATTTATTAAACAAAAATGTAAAATCAGTGATATACTAGTATTAAAGATTCAGTAAGAGTAACTCATTTATTTCTATCAAATGAAGAGATACAAAAAATATGTTCCAATTGGATTAAACGGTATATCACATTTAATTGTTGTTTTAAATGACAATAATAATCCTATTGCATTTATGGGGATAGAAGAAAGAAAACTTGAAATGCTTTTTATTAAAAATAGCGAAAGAGGAAAGGGAATAGGAAAAAAATTATTAAATTATGGCATAGATAATTATAGTATTAATAGATTAGCTGTTAATGAACAAAATATTAAAGCTAAAAGCTTTTATTAATATATGGGCTTTAAAGTTTATCAAAGAAATGAATTTGATGATCAAGGAAATCCGTATCCAGTTTTATATATGAAATTAGACAGATAAAATAAATGGTACTGATTAAACCAAGATAAGCATTATATAAATACACTAAATTCCTAAACCTGTGAATTTATTTTATTGTTTAAAATGCTATTAGAAAATGTACTAGATGATATAAAAACTATTTTTTTAAAATTAATAGAAAAGTAGTTTATTTTATATGTATTTTTGTTTAAGTAGTTTTTAATTTTTGAAATCGTTATATTTGTTTAAATTTTTTTATAAAATTAATAATTTTTATTTTAATAAATTTTAGTAAACTAGACTTCGATTAAATGATTTGATAAAATGAATTTTAAGAATAGGTGAGTAAATGAAAAAAATTAGCTTTGTTGTTCCTTGTTATAATTCTCAAGATTATATGGAAAGATGTATTGATTCTTTATTGGTTGGTAAAGAAGATGTTGAAATAATAATTGTAAATGATGGAAGTACAGATCAAACTAAAGTAATAGCCGAGCATTATAAAAAAAAATATCCTAAAATAATTAAAGTTGTTCATAAAGAAAATGGGGGACATGGAAGTGGTGTAAATGTTGGAATTAAGGAAGCAACAGGGACTTATTTTAAAGTTGTTGATAGTGATGACTGGCTTGATAAAAATGCTTTAGAAAAAGTCATAAAAAAAATAAAAGAGATAGAACGAACAAAAGAAGATGTAGATTTAATTATATGTAATTATGTATATGATCATTTATATGAAAATAAACAAAAAGTAATGAAATATGACAATGTTTTAGATGCTGAAAAAATTAGTAGTTGGAACGATTTACGGCATTTTAATCCAAGTCAGTATTTAATTATGCATTCATTAATTTATAAAACAGATGTTCTTAAAAATAGTAAAGTGATTTTACCAGAACATACATTTTATGTTGATAATATAATAGCATATCAACCTCTTCCTTTTGTTAAAAAAGTTTTATATTTAGATGTAGATTTATATCATTATTTTATTGGAAGGGAAGATCAATCGGTTAATGAAAATATAATGATTAAAAGAGTTGATCAACAAATAAAAGTAACAAAAATTATTGTTTCATGTTTGAATTTGGATCTTGTAAAGGATACTTATCCTAAATTATATAAGTATTTGATTAAATATCTTTCAATGATGGTAACTATTTCATCTATTTATCTTATAATGAAAGGCGATGAAGAATCGTTAATTAAGCGAAGATCTTTATGGAAATATATAAAAGAAATTGATGAGAATTTATATAAAAAGTTGCGATATACAAAGTTATCAGGAGCTACATATATTTTGCCAGGAAAAATAGGCAGTTATATAACTTTAAAAGGATATAAAATTGCTAAAAAAATATATAAGTTTAATTAGGAGGAATTATGGAAGAAAAAGAAAATATAAAGTTAGCCTTTTTTTTGAATTTAGGCTTTTCTATTTTTGAATTAATTGGGGGATTATTTACGCATAGTGTTGCAATTTTTTCTGATGCAATTCATGATTTTGGGGATTCTTTAGCCATCGGTTTGTCCTATATTTTAGAAAATGTTTCAAATAAGAAAAGTGATAAGTACTATACATATGGTTATAAAAGATATTCAATATTAAGTGCAATGTTTTCTTCAATGATTTTACTTTTTGGGTCTTTAATTATTATTTTTAATGCTTTTATACGAATTTTTAGACCTGATAAGATAAATTTAACAGGAATGTTTATATTTGCTATTTTTGGATTAGTTATTAATGGATATGCTACTTATAAAACTAGTAAAGGTGATAGTTTAAATGAAAAAAGTGTAAATTTACACATGCTAGAAGATGTTTTAGGTTGGTTAGCAGTTTTGATTGGTTCTTTGTTAATTAAGATAACTGGTTGGTATATAATAGATCCTATATTATCGATTTTAATCGCTTTGTTTATTGGTTTTACTTCTTTTAAACATTTATGGAGTTCCTTAGAGATTATTTTGGAAAGAGTACCAAATGAAATTGATATAGACTTAATTACAAAAAAAGTAAAAAATATAAATCATATTTTAGATGTTCATCATATTCATGTATGGAGTATAGATGGTTTAGAGTCCTTTATAACTATTCATGTACTTGTGAAAAATGTGACAAAGAAAAATTATGAAGAAGTAAAGACAAATGTAAAAAAGTGTTTAGAAGAGTTCAATATTTATCATTCAACTGTTGAAATTGAATATGAAAATTGTAAGGAGATTGAGTGCAATTAATTAATTTAATGGTAAAAACTGTCATATGATATAATGGTGGAAATATTTTTAAATTTATGATAAACTTTTATAGGTCGAGGTGAAATATTTTGACAAAATCTCAAAGAGAAGAATTTGATTTTATTATTAATGATATTGTAAATGATAATAATTTTAAAGAACTAGATAGAGAACTTCATCATGGTATTTCTAGGTATAATCATTCTTATAGAGTGGCTCGAGGTGTTTATTTGTTAACAAAGAGTTTGGGTTTTTCTACTTATGTAGAGGCAACTAGAGCGGCTTTAATGCATGATTTTTATTTTGATTTTCAATTAGAAAATAAGAATAAACGAAAACAATTTATTGAACATCCAACTCTTGCGGTGTTAAATGCTAATAAATATTTTAGTTTGAATGAGATGCAAAAAAATATGATAGAATCGCATATGTTCCCTACATGTAGAAAATTACCAAAATATAAAGAGAGTATCTGTTTGACTTTAGTAGATAAATTAGTGGCTTTATATGAAATGCAAAGATATAAATTGGTAATGAAATTAGGAGTATACGTACTATTTGTTTTTAATATGATTACATTACAAAAATAATTAGAAAGGATTTGAATAAATGGAAAAATCTAAAGTGTATTTTACGAAAAAATTAGAAAGTGAAAGCCTAATCAGATTATATGATAAGTTAGAAATTAATTTAACTGGTAAAGTAGCAGTTAAACTTCATTCTGGAGAAGAAGGTAATCAAAATTATTTAAAACCTGAGTTTGTTAAAAGTATAATAGAATATGTTAAAGGCGTAGTGGTAGAGTGTAATACTTCTTATGAGGGAGAAAGAAATACAACAGAAAAACATATTCAATTAATGGAAAAGCATGGTTGGAGTAAATATTTTGATATAGATATTTTGGATAGTGAGGCTGATGAAATTTTAGAAAATCCTAATGGGGAAGTTATTAAGAAAAATTTTGTTGGTTCGCATATGAAAAATTATGATTCAATGTTGGTATTATCGCATTTTAAGGGGCATCCGATGGGAGGTTTTGGTGGAGCTATTAAAAATTTGTCTATTGGATTTGCTTCTAGTCGAGGAAAAAATTATATTCATTGCAGTGGTGATGAATTTGGGAATATGATGGAAGCAGATCATGATAATTTTTTGAGATCGATGGCTGATTCAGCTAAAACTATTACAGACTTTTATAAGGATAAAATAGTTTATATTAATGTTATGGTAAATATGTCTGTTGATTGTGATTGTTGTCATGTTGCTGAAGATCCTTGCATGAAGGATATAGGGATTCTTG
Source organism: uncultured Bacilli bacterium (assembly GCA_948479395.1). Taxonomy (GTDB): domain Bacteria; phylum Bacillota_I; class Bacilli_A; order RF39; family UBA660; genus MGBC108787. Next base: position 6,503 of record CAOLUI010000016.1, read on the forward strand.
CCTCAATTGATCCTGTAGCTCTTGATCAGGCATGTGTTGATTTAGTATATAATTCAACTGATCCAGGACGAGATATTTTAATAGAGAGAATTGAATCTAGAAATGGTTTATTAACTATTGAAAGTGCTGTAAAACAAGGTATGGGTTCAAAAGAATATGAACTTATAGAAATTGATTAAAAATGACTTGATAAAATTAAGCCATTTTTTTTAATGTTTTTAATTAATTTAAATAGTATATAAATTGAATTTAAAATAATTATTGTTTAATTTAAATATATAATTTATAATGAAAATGTATTGTAGGAGATAAAAATGGACCCAATTAGAATAAACATAAATAAAAATGGTTATAATTTAAAAAAAGCGATAGATAAATTAAAGGTAAATAAAGATAAAAATATAAATAAAATGAATAATTTAAATGAAACAGAAAGGACTAATAATGAAATAGAAGAAATTGATTTATTAGCTAATCCAACAAATGAAATTAAGGAAAATGATTTTTTTGATTATAGTATAGTAGGAAGCTATTTATTTAATATTATATATGAAGGAAGCAATTATGAGCCAGATATATTAGAGAATATAGAAAATTGGCTAACAAAAACATTAAAAGATATTGGAATAAATACTCCAAAAGTTGGAGTCATTAAATTTTTAGCTAAAAATGGTATACCACTAAGTGTAGAAATGTTAAAAGATATACAGATAATGAATAATGGTATAGAAGTTGTGTTAAGTAATGGAGTTAAAATATTTTTAAGTGATGGTATTATTAAATCGATAAAAACAACTAATAATATTAAATTTGTTTATAAGAAAGATAAAAGTCTAAGTTATATTGCTTACGAAGAAGATGATGGAGAATTAATAGATTTAACAATTTTAAAGGATATAAAAAAAAATAAATTTGATTTAAAAGATATTTTATGTGCTTTTAAGACAGATAATGGAACAAAATCAATTATTTTTAATGATAATACTAATATTATTATTTCACCAGAAAATTATATTAGTATTATAGAATCTATTGTTAATAATTATCGTTTAAATTTTGATAAGAATGGAAATATTATTAATGGTTATTTTAGAGTAAATGGAAAATATGAGTTAATTGATATATTCTCTGATTATAATAAATATACTAAACAATTTGGAGGATCTCAAATGTCTTTTAAGTATAATATAGAAGAATTACTTGATGATCCGTATATTTTAAATAAAATAAGAGAATTTTTTCCTAATGCGACAGATGAAGATTGTGAATTATATTTATATAAAATTGTAAACACGGGTTGTGGTTATACCGCCTTTGTTAATGCTATTTTTGAAAGGTATAAAGGAAAGGAACAAGAATTTTATAATAAATTTGGTTTTTCAATGTATAAAATGAATAAAGAAGGCAAATTAGATTTTAATTATGAGTATTTAATATTAGATATTTTTAATGGCTTATGGGGCAATTCGGGATATTCTATAGAAGAAATATATGCAGGAATAACTAAAGATGTAACAGATGGTGCACTTAATATTAATGAAGAATATGATGATTATTTGGATACGGGTTCTGGTACAAAGATATATAATAAAATGTGTGAATATTTAAATCATAAATACGGAATGAATATTAATATGAAATCGTATGACGTGAATTTAAATAATGTAATAGATTTATATAAGGAGTTGATAAAGGAAGGGAATAGCAATATAGTTTTGAGTTGCTCTAATTTTGATATGTATAATTTAGATGGAACCTTATATAATACGAGTGGAAAAATCGGGGGTCATGCCATGTATATAACAGGAATTACTAATAAGGGAGATTTAATTGTTTCATCTTGGGGAGAAGAATATATTGTTGATTTGAGTTCGATTGAAGGATATTTTAAATTAAGAGTATTTAGTTAGGAGATAATTATGAATGAAAAAATTAATAAAAAATTGGCAATTAATAAAGGTTTGATATTAGATAATAATTTTGATTTGTACATTAAATTAGAAAACTTATATAAAAATTTATTTGAAAAATATTTGAATACAAAGATTAATTTAAATATATATGATGAAAAATTAAAAAATAGTGATCTTGATTTTGGGCTGCCTAGTCCAACAAAAAAACAATTAACGAGTGGATTAAACGAATATTTAGATCTAAAATATATATATATATTGAATAATTTTTTTATTGAAAAACTAGATAATGAGGATATTAATAGTTTAAAGGACGAATTAGAAAAAGATGTTATAGATTTAAATGAAAATTTAATAAATATTATTGAGAGAACTTATAAAGAAATAATTAATAATAATTATTATAAAGGTTCCTATATCGAAAAAAATTATAATGTATGTTATGGAGACATAACTTTAGATTCTTATGCACCAAATAATGCTTTAGTTTTGAAGATATTTTATGGAAAAAATACTAAAGAATTCAATCATGAAGAATTTATTAAAAATATAAAAGAAAAAAAAATTTTTTTACAAAAATTTTCAGAAGAGTTAAAAGAGGAAATAGAAAAGAATTTAAATATAAAATGTGTAGTTTTTAATGAAAAAATTTCTAATTAATAAATTATGATTGTTTTTGTGATATAATTTTTTTATAAAGGGTTAATGGAGTGAGACTAGTGATAATAACATTGTATTTGAGTGATAAAGTATTAAAATTTCAGTTGCCAACCGAGAAAATAGGAAGTTATACTTTTGGTGATGTTGATGGTAATACTTTGATTAATGTAGAAGCACGTAATGGTGAATGGTGTTTGTATTCAACTTCGGAGATAGGAATATTATTTAATTCAGCTCCCGTTGCTTTTGTAAATTTAATACCAAATAGTTTTTATGTAATAAATAAGAATAAAAAGAATTATTTAGTATTTGTGAGTAATATAGAGAATAATGGAATTGTACCTTATACTTATGATGATAAAATTAATTTGCTTATAGGAATGGAAAATGCCAATATAAAAATTAATTGTATTCATTTGAAAAAACCGATGGTTAGTATTAAATTTGAGAATAATAAATTAATTTTGGATAAAAATGATAATGCTCTTGTATATAGTAATGGGTTTGTTGTTAAGGAAAAGAATAAAATAATAAATTATGGAGATGAAGTAGAATTATATGGAATAAAAATGTTATTTACTAAAAAATTTTTGTTTATTTCCAATAATGAAAAAATGATTTTTATTGATTCTAATTCTTCGAATATTGTAAGGCATTTATTTAAGGGAGATATAGCTCCTCAAAATATAGAGATTAAAGATGTTGATTTATATAAAAAAGATGATTATTTTTCTAAAACGCCAAGAATTCAAAGAACTATTTATGATAAAGAAGTAAAACTTAGTTCTCCTCCTAAAGAGGCAAATAGTGGAGAAATGCCTCTTATTTTGGTAATTGGTCCAATGCTTGCCATGGGAGTATCTTCAATTATTACTTTTTTAAATACAATTTTGAAAATTAATTCAGGAGAAACTACATGGAAAGATTCTTATCTTCAATTGATTACAAGTGGTGTTATGCTGATTTCAATGTTAATTTTTCCGTTAATAACTCAATTATATAATAAATATATGAAAAAGAAAAAAAGGCAAGAATTGGAATTAAAATATACAAATTATTTACAAGAAAAAGAGAAAGAATTAGAAGCGATTGCAAAAGAACAATCCGTTATTTTGTATGAAAATTTGATTACTAATGAAACATGTATTGATATTATAAAAAGAAAGAATATTAATTTTTGGGCTAAAAGAGTAGATCAAAATGATTTTTTAGTAACTAGAATTGGTATGGGAAAAGAAAAATTAAAATTAAAGCTTACTTATTCAGAAGAAGATTTTTCTATTGATGAAGATGTTTTAAGAAAAAAAGCGGATGCTCTTGCGGAAAAATATCAATATATAGAAAATGTTCCAGTTGGTTATTCTTTTTATGAAAGTAAAATTACAGCGATAATGGGTTCAGAAATTGATTCATTAAATTTTGTGAATAATATAATATTACAGTTAGTAACTTTTTATAATTATGAAGAGCTTAAGCTGGTTTTATTTACTAATCCCAAACATGAGAAGCATTGGAATTTTATGAAATATTTAAATCATTCTTTGAATGATGATAAAACATTTCGCTTTTTTTCGACAAATTTTGAAGATGCTAAAAATGTAACAAATTATTTGAATTTTGAGATGAATGGAAGAAACGCTCAATCAGATAATAATAATAAAACTAATTTCAAACCCCATTATATAGTGATTATAGATGGGTATGATGCAGTTAAGAATTTTGATTTTTTTAAGGAAATAATGGAATTAGAAGAAGATATAGGGTTTTCCTTTATTATTATTGAAAATAAATTAAGTAAATTACCAAGTAAATGTAGTAATTTTATTATGTTAGATCAGGAAAAATCGGTGATTTTAAAAAATTCTTATGAAAGCCAAGAAAAGGCCATTTTTAAAACAGAAATTAAGTATGATATTAATATGATGGATTTAGCTAAAATATTATCTAATGTTCCAATTGAAATGGAAAATGATACAAGAAATTTACCAGATTCTCTTTCTTTTTTAGAAATGGAGCATGTGGGTAAGGTCGAACAATTGAATATTTTAAATCGATGGAATATGAATGATTCAACTAGCAGTTTAAGGGCTGAAGTTGGAGTAGATGATACCGGAAGTTTAATGTATTTAGATTTGCACGAAAAGTATCATGGGCCTCATGGCTTAATTGCTGGAATGACAGGAAGTGGAAAGTCAGAATTTATTATTACTTATATTTTATCAATGGCGATAAATTATAGTCCTGATGATGTAGCTTTTATTTTAATTGATTATAAAGGTGGGGGACTTGCTGGAGCTTTTGAAAATAAAGTAAGTAATATTATTTTGCCTCATTTAGCGGGAACGATTACTAATTTAGATAAGGCAGAAATGGATCGAACGCTAGTTAGTATAGATAGTGAAATTAAGAGAAGACAACAAATGTTTAATGAAGCTCGGGATATGTTAGGAGAAAGTACAATCGATATTTATAAATATCAAAGTTTTTATAAAAATGGTAAGTTAAAAGAGCCTTTACCCCATTTATTTATTATAAGTGATGAATTTGCAGAGTTAAAAAGTCAACAACCAGATTTTATGGATAATTTAATAAGTGTGGCAAGAATTGGTCGTAGTTTAGGAGTCCATTTAATTTTGGCTACACAAAAACCTAGTGGAGTTGTTAATGATCAAATCTGGTCTAATACTAAGTTTAGGGTTTGTTTAAAGGTTCAGGATCTATCAGATAGCCGTGAAATGTTAAAAAGACCTGAAGCAGCAAGTATAAAACAAACCGGAAGATTTTATTTACAAGTGGGATATGATGAATATTTTGCTTTAGGGCAATCTGCGTGGTGTGGGGCTAAGTATTATCCTTATAATGAAGTGATAAAACAGGCTGATAAAAGTGTAAATTTTATTAATAATATTGGTTATTTTATAAAAAATATTCAAGGTTCAACTAGTATGAGAGTAGAGTCAGAAGGAGAACAATTGGCGGCTGTTTTAAATTTTATTATTGAAAGTGCTAAAATAGTCAATAAAAAAGCGCGAAAGTTATGGTTAGATAATATTTCGCCGATTATATTAGTAGATGATTTAGAAAAAAAATATCAAGTTTCTTATGAACCCGAAAATATTAAGGTATTAATTGGAGAATATGATGCTCCAGAAAAGCAAGAACAAGGACCTGTTATTTATGATTATTTAAATAAGGGAAATACAATTATTTATGGAAATAATGGTGCAGAAATGGAAATGCTTCTTAATTGCATTTTATATAATTCGTGTAAAAATTATTCGGCTCAAGAAATCAATTTTTATATTATTGATTATGGTTCAGAGTCTTTTAGAAAGTTTGAAAATCTTCCTCATGTTGGGGGAGTAGTCTTTGCATCTGAGGAAGAAGAGTTTAATAATCTTTTAAAATTAATTAAAGAAGAAATTGAGAAAAGAAAAAAATTATTTTCTTCTTATGGAGGCGATTATAAGAATTATATTAAAAGTAAAAAAGAAGAAATTCCTTTAAAAGTAATTATTATAAATAATTATTCTTCTGTTTATGATGCGCATCAAAATATTTATGATGATTTACCACAGATAGTTAGAGATTCAGAACGTTATGGTGTAATTTTTATATTAACGGGTAATGGACTTAATTCAATTAATAGTAAGATTACTCAATTATGTCATAATTTTTATGCTTTTAAATTGAAGGATAGTAGTGATTATAGCTCTATTTTTGGAGTTAGAGCAAAAATATTGCCTCGAGATGATTTGGGTCGTGGTTTATTATTTAATGAGGGAATTCATGAGTTTCAAACTGCTTCAATAGTAGCCGAAGAAGATAAATTAAATGATTTTATTTTAAGTTTTGTTGCTGAACAAATTAATAAGAATAAAGTTGGGGCTTTTAAAGTACCTGTTCTACCTGAGGTAGTTGACCTTAATTTTGTAAAAGAAAAAATCAAAGTTTTAGAAGAAGTTCCTGTAGGAGTAGATAAAAAAGAGTTAGGAATTTTAACAATTGATTATTTAGCTAATATAGGTAATATAATAACTTCTAATAAGATAGAAAATACGAAAAATTTTGTTTTGAGTTTAATTTATGAACTTCGAAGAGTTAGGAATACTAATTTAATAGTTTTGGATCCGCTTAGAGAACTTGTACTTAATAAACAAGAATATCCAAATTATGTTCAAGAGAATATGAAACTATATTTGAAAAATTTAGGCAATTATATTCAAAAATTAATTGATGAAAAGAAAGAAACAAATGTAGTTATCTTAATTTATTCTTTTGCTAAATTTATGGATAATATTGATGGTACAGAGTATACAGATTTGCTTAATTTAGCTCATCAATATGAAAAGGTGAGTCTAATCATTGTTGATGCCGCCCTAAAAATAAAGAAGTATACTTTTGAATCATGGTTTACGCAATATTTTAATAATAATGAAGGAATTTGGATTGGTAGAGGTATTGCGGATCAAAGTATTTTTAGATTATCAACTGTAAATCGAGAGATGACTAGTGATTATAAAAATGATATGGGCTGGGTTGTAAGTGAAGGTATTGGTACGTTAGTAAAATTAATAGATTTTATAAAAAAGGATGATCAAAATGGAGAATAAAGTATTAATTAAGTTAATTGTTCCAGAGTTAGACAAAAGTTTTGATGTTTATATTCCAGTAAATGAACTTATTTGGAAGATTAAAAAATTATTTTTAAAATCTATTTCGGATTTAACTAATATTGAAATAGATTTAGAAATGGATTATTTATTATTGAATAAAGATACTTGTGAAGTTTATACGAATAATAATTTAATTATTGATACAAATATTCGAAATGGAAGTGAATTGTTATTTTTAAGAAGGTTGTAAAATGATGTTAAGCTTTATTTACATTAAATAAATTGTATGATAATCTTTTATTATAGAAAGAAGGTAAAAAAATGAATGGATTTAATGATGATGAGGTAAGAGTATCTATAAATGCTATTAATAGTGCTTATGATGCTTTAATGGTTCCTTTAGCAGATAATATGCAATCTAAATTTATTGGTGAGTTATCCACTAGATGGGCTTCACCAATTGCCCAAAAATTCTTTGCTGAATTTAATACGGTTGCTAATAAATTATTAACAGATTCATACTCAACATTTCAAAATATTGTAGACGTTATGGATTCAGCAGCTACTGCTTGGGCCAAGAGGACTGGTGTTGAATATTCTAAAATTGGATTTAAGGGAGCATCACGTAGTGTAGATGTATCAAGTATTCAAGAAAATATTAATGGTGTTAGTGGAGCAATGGATGATGCTGGTTCAGTTGCAACTAATGCTTTAAATGATATAGCTTCATTTTCTGATAATGCTTTAACAAGTGCAGAAAATGCTGTTAGAAATTGTGGCTTTGTGGGAAAAGGGCAGCAAGAAAATTTATTGCAATCATTAACTAATATAAAAAATCAAGCTAATAAAGCAATTACAGAATTAACTAATACTGTTTCGAAAGCAATTACAGATACTACTGAAGCTCATAAAGATACAGCAACAAAAGTAGCATCTGCTTTTACAGCAAAATAATATTTTTAAAAATGCATGGTTTGTAAACCATGTGTTTTATTGTTAAGGATGATTTATTTATGAGAGTAAATGTTGCAAATTTGAAATTAGAGACTCAAATATTGAATGGTTTAATTTCTGATTATGAGAAAAATTATCAAAACATTTATAATGTGTTTAATGATTTAACTAATTATTGGAGTGACGGTAATTCTAAAATATTTTTGAATAATATTAATGAAAAGAAGAAAATTAGAGAAACTTATCAAGAGCTTATTTCTGTTTATAATGTTTATAAATATATAATTGAAAATTATGAAGTTTTAGGAGATAACATTGAATTTAATTTAGATTATAAAAATAATGTTTTAGATAATTTTAATAATTGTTTAAACGCTTTAGAAAAGATAAATACTAAGATTAATAATGTTGATATCAGTTTCTGTCAAAGTAAAGAAAATTTTTATAATGCTAAACAACTTATAAAAGAGAGTAATGGTAATAGTAAAAATATAAAAGATAAAATTAAAAATAGTATAGCAATAATAGAGGAAATTGAAAGAAAAGTTCGTAAAAAAGCCGATAATATTGATATTAAATTTTTAAAAGAGGAATGATTTTAATGATAGATAGTGTAGAGGTAAGTAATCTTTTAGAAAAGTTGAAAATGTTTGTAGAAGAGGAAAATAAACTTTTTATAAGTTTATATGAACAATTACAAAAAGTTAGAAGTAATTATGAGACCAATAATAAAAATAGTATAGAAATTATTAATTTAGAATTAGAAAAG
>CAOLUI010000016.1:15424-24012 GCA_948479395.1 uncultured Bacilli bacterium
TTTGATTTTTTTAATAAAACTTATAGTAATTATATAAGTAAATTAAAAGAAATTTTAAGTAGTTACGAGGAAACGGCTAATGAAGTGGCAAAGTCTTTTGGAAAATTAGGAGAAGATAATGGAAAATTTGGAACTTGAAGCGAAGCATAAACAATTAAATATTGAATTAATGGAAATTATAGCGGATATAGATAATTTAAGAGAAGAGTTTCGAAGTCTAAAGAAAATTTTAAATGAGTGTTTAAGAATTGATAAAAAAATTATAGAAGAATATAATTTGAATTTAGTAATAAATAATCTTAAGGAAGCTAAAATATGTTTAAAAAATCAAATGAAAAGTAAATAGAAGGTCATAAAAATATGACTTTTTATAATTGAATAATAGAAATTTAAATGTTAAAATCTAAGAAAGTAAGAATAGAGAGAAGGATAAAAGTGAAGTATGAAAAGTATTTACCAATAGGAAGTGTGGTAATATTAAAAGAGGCCCAAAAAAGAATGATGATAATAGGATTTTGCTGTGAAAGTGAAAATAAAGAAACTTATGATTATGCGGGATGTTTGTATCCCGAGGGTGTAATAGCTCCTGATAAAACATTATTATTTAACCATGATCAAATAGCCAGAATATATTGTATAGGTTTTAAAGATGAAGAAGAGGAAAGATTTAAAGAAAAGTTAAATGAAATGTTAAAAAAGATAAAAGGATAAAAAGAGGAGAATAAAAAATGAGCGATATTAAAAATATAGAAATTGCAATGAAAAATGCCAAAAGTGCTATAAGCGATTTCGCTCAATCTAGGGGAGGAGTCTCAGCCAGTGTGACTTCTTCTTCAATTCCGGTAAATGGTGCTTCTTTAGAAGTAATGGAATTAGAAAAGGGAAGTTTATTTGGAGAAACAATTGATGATTCCAAATGTGATATAACTGACTGGATAAATAAAGAAATAATACCAACGATAAATGATTTAAATGAAAAGTGCACAGGAATATTAAAAAGAACTGGAGCTACTATTGGGACATTTGCAACATCTCTATCTGAGGGAATAGGACAATTAGGAGAATCGTTAGTAGACTTAATAGCAATGTTAGGAGGGGCTGTAGTAACACCCTTTGTGTGGATAGGAGATAAAATATCTGGATCTGATCGAAATTATACAAGTGAGTTTTGGGATAATATAAAATCATTTGTTGCTGAGAAATATGTAACAAATTTTTATGATGATTTTTATAATAATGATGCAGTAGGAAAATTACTTAAAGAAAATAGTTATGGTTTTGATATAACTAGAGGAATAGGTTCAGGGGTTGGTTATATAGCAGGAGTAGTTGCTTTAACTGTGGCAACATTTGGAGTAGGAGGAGTAGCATCGGGCGGTGGAGTAACAGCAAGTACAGTAACTGCAGCGACAAGTACATCAAATATGGCAATAACTGCTGGAGTTGCAGGCGTAGGAAAGGGAACTCAGGATGCATGGGCTGATGGTGCAGATATAATTGAGGGACTAGGTTATGGAGCTTTTAGTGGATTGTGGGAAGGAATACAATTTGGAATAGGGGGTAAAATAGGAGCTAGTAATATATTTAAATTTGGAAGTGAAGGAGCAACAAAAGCGGCAAATGCACTAGCAAGAATTATTTTAGATGGAGTAGATGGCGGCGCAGAAGGTATAATTCAGCCTTTATTAGGTTTAATATATAAAGATGGTTATTATGATGATGAGGGGAATTATATAGAATTTGAAAATAATGATAGTATAACTTATAAATATACAGAAATATTTGATGATTTTGGAGGAATAAATAATATTGCAACAAATGCTTTTGTTGGTGGGATAGCATCAACAGCAGGAGAATTATTTGGATTAGGCAAATATTTTAATAAGAATAAAGATTTAAATATTGAAACAATAAAATTTAATTCACGAAAAGACGCAGCGATTTATTTTAATGATTCAAAACAGTATATGTTTCAAAGTTTAGATGATTTATTGGTAAAATACTCTCAAGATTCCACTGCGTTAAGTGAAATCTATTATTGGTATCAAAAATTTCAAGATAAAAGAGTGTGTGAACTTGATGAGGATGCTGTGTATGCCTCATTATATAAATATTTTGATGATGAAGAAAAAAGAATTATTGATCGATTACGTGTAAATTCATTAAAAGATAATTTAACAGGTGAGGAGTTAGATTTAATTAATTCTTATACTTACGTTAGTGGTCCAGCTATTTGTGCTTACTTAAGGCAAGCGGCTACAGATTTTTATGGAACTAATATTAATGGCATTGATATAGATTATGTTAAAAAATATATATTAAAGTCTTTTGAGTGCAGAAATCTTACAAATTTAAATGATTATATTAATCCTGATAATTTTGTAAGAGCAATGGATAATATAATAAATAAATCTGTTCCTTTAAGTGATAATATTGTGGTGTATAGAGGAGTATCTGGTTTGTTTGTAGATGGAAATAAAATTGATTTAGCCAAATTGGATATTGGTCAAAGAATAAATGATAAAGCTTTTTTAAGTGCATCTACTTCTCTAACAGGTATAGCTACTGATAATAAAATTATGTTGGAAATTGAGGTACCTAAGGGAACTAAAGGGGCCTATATTGAAAAATTTACTGCAGATGGAAAGTACTGTCAGCAAGAAATATTATTTAACCGAAATAGTGTTTTAGAAATAACAGATCTACCGCAAATAGAAATTGTAAATTTAAATGGACAATCTAAACAAGTATTAAAAATCAAAGCTAAATATGTAGATGATGGTTTTACAAGCGCAAAGCGCTATATGCCAGATGTAAATAATATGTATGAAGTATCATCTTATAATGATTTATATAACAAATTAGGAATAGGAAAAAACATAAAAGATATTTTGAAAAAAATGGAAGATAATGGATCAATGAAGCGTTTTAATGAGGAAGTTAGTGATATGTACAATCGAAAGCTATATGATGGTTGGAAATCTATTTTAGAGCATGATTATGATCATGTAAAAAATGTTTTATTATATTCAATGTACATGGGAGAGGAATTAAAACTTAATCCTAAAGAAATGGATATTTTGATTGAAAGTGCTAAGTATCATGATACAGGAGTTACTAATCAAAATATGAAATATAGAGGTCATGAAGGACATTCTTTTTATAGCTCAGAGAAGATAGCAAGTGATTTAAAAGGAAAATATAATTCTAAAGATATTGCGAAGATGCAAGCTATTATTGAATTTCATGAACAAGTGGATGAGTCTTTGGCTTCAATTCAAAGTATATGTGAAAAATATGGTTTAAAGGATAAAAAATCAATAGCCGAGGTCGAAAAAATTGGTAAAATACTTAAAGATGCTGATGCTCTTGATAGAACAAGATTTCCCGGTAATTTAAATCTTAACTATTTGAGAAATAAAGAAGTAGCTAATGATTTAATAAAAGCATCTTATGAAATGAGAGAGGCTATTTCAGCCAAAGAATTAGATGAAATTGTGCAAGATAGCAGTTTTGATGATAATATAAAAAATGAAATATTTAAATTGATAAATGCTGATGAGTCTAATCATTTAGTTAATTTTGCAAGAAAATATTATAAAAATTATAATTTTAATTCAATGTCTGATTTTTTAGCTGCAATGAAGAGGGAGGTAGGAAAGTAGAATGGATGAAAGATTTAATATGCATGTAGAAGAGGTTACTTTTTCAGTAGATGGAAAAGAAGTAAGTTTTGATGATTTAAATCCAAAACAATCTATAACAGTTAATGAGAAATTTAATGTTAATGATAAGGTGATATTAAAAAAATCTTACGAAATAATTTTGATTAAGCATGTAGATTATAGAGTTCTTGATATGTTCAATTTTGATTATGCTGGAGTTTTAGTAGGAGATGAAAGTGGAAACTTAAAATTATTTAATCAAAAAGATATTTTAGATCTTTATAATGAATTAGAAAATGGAAAAAGCAGATAAAAAAATATGTTTTTGTTATGAACTATGATATAATTTAAATATCTTAAAAATTATTAAGATATTTGTCCTTGTAACTCAGCTGGATAGAGTATCCGCCTCCTAAGCGGAAAGTCGGCAGTTCGAATCTGCCCAAGGACGCCATTCTATTTTGAAGAATAGAATTATTTTTTTATTAATTAATAATAAAAAGTTAACAAAATATTGAAACTATATGTTATAATATTTCATGAAGTATTTAACTTCTTGATATTTTATTACTTAAAGGTGGGAGAGGTATGAAAAAGAAAGTATTAATTGTTGTAATGATGTTTGCGGTGTTTATAACTAATTTTTTAGTAAGTAGAACTTATGCAAAATATATTTCAAAAATTGATTTAACGGATGAAGCAAGAGTAGCACACTGGGGTATTAATATAACAAAAGATGTGGATTTATTTAGAGATTCTTATTATTTTACAAATAAGGATGGAGAGGAAGAGGCTTACGTTAAGTCGCTAGGATGTAAAAATATTATTAATGATAATGGAGAATCACAAGAAGTTTGTGATAATGTTATTGCACCTGGTACATCAGGAGAATATAGATTTACAATAAGTGGTACGCCTGAGGTTAATTATAGAATTAAATTAAAGGTTTTAGAAAAACAAGATACAGTAGGAAGGATTACATATGATTTAGATGGAAAGTGTCCTACTGATGATATTAATGAACTTGCTTGGTGTATAGAAAGTTTGTATAGTATTGATGATGTTTTTCCAGCAACTAGACCCACTGATACTTATCATACAATAAGCTGGAAATGGGATTTTTATAAAAATGATTTGGAAGATAAAAAGGACACAGATAAAGGCTCAGCAGCTATTATTGAGGAAAATGATTTAGCTTATGATAAGCAAGCAAAAGTTAAATTAGTTGTTAATGTAACGGCAGAACAAACAAAAGATGCTGCGACTAAGTAGTTGAATTGGGGAATAAAAATGGATTGGCTAGAAATTAAGGAATTTTTAAAGGACACAATAAAAGTAGCTATTGGCATTTTAATTATTTTATTTTTGATTCAATATGTTTTTTCAATTACAAAAGTTGTTGGTAATTCAATGTATCCTACAATGCGTGATGAAGAACTATTAATTTTAAATAAATTTAAATATCGTTTTATGGATATTAAAAGAGGAGACATTATATCTCTAAAATATAAGGATACCAAGTATTTAATTAAAAGAGTTATAGGACTTCCAGGAGAAAATATTTATATTAAAAATAGTAAATTATATATTAATAATGAAGAATATGATGAAACATATATTGCTGATGATTTAGTTTATAAAGATTTTTCATTGAGTGATTTAAATTATGATAAAATACCAGATGATATGTATTTAGTATTAGGGGATAATCGAGTAGATTCTTTAGATAGTAGAGAGATAGGATTAATAAAAAAAGAAGATGTTATTGGAAAGGTGGCATTTCGTTTTTGGCCATTAAATAGAATCAAATTTTTGTAAAATAGGAAATAATAAGAAAGACTTACATAATATATTGTGTAAGTCTTTTTGTTTACATTTTTAGACATTTTCAGATTAAATATTTATATTTTTTCAATAAAATTTGGAATTATTCTTTATAAAATAGCTATTTATTTATGTCAAGAAAGAAATAACAAAAATTTTAAATTTTTATTGACAGTGAAATAAAATTAAGTGTATTATTATATATAATAGGAAGGTATGTGAGTATGAATAAAAAAAGAAATTTGGTAATTGTAGTTGCTTTATTATTGCTGTTAGGAACAGGAACTTTTGTTTTTGCCAATCCTAGCGAAGATGATATAAGTGGTACAGGAAATATGGGTAATGGCGATGCTAGAAGTACTATTGATGACGATAGTAATTATAGTACAGATTATAATGAAGAAGATGATGAAAATACCAATTTAAATGATAATAGTATTTTAGAAAATAATGAGAATGATGAATTAATTAATAACACGGAAAGTAATATAGTAAATGGGAGGCGTGTTTCTAGTAGTGCTGGAGTAAATTTAGGAAATGTTATAACTAATAATACTCAAAGTAATAATGGAAACAGTACAAATAATAGTCAAAATAATAATGAAAATACTGGAAATAATGTAAATATACCAAATGAACCTGATATAAATGATAATCCCGAAGTTGATAATATTTATGATTTAGCGTTAAAGGCGGTAGAAAAAGCAGAAAATTCATTAGATCCTAAGGATATTTTAGACGCTATTGATTTAGTTAGTAAAGTAGAAGATCAAGATAAAAGATTTGAGTTGGAAAAAAGAGTGAATGATGTTCAAAAAATAGTTGACTTAATTATTTTACTGGAAAAGTTATCTAATATGGTAAATAATGCGACAAATAAAAATGATATAAATGAAGCCAATAATTTTAGAACTAAAGAACAAATAAAAGAAAAATTAAATAATTTGCCAAATTGCAATAAGAAAAATGAATTATCTAATATTTTAAATGATTTAATGAAAATTTTAGATGATAATATAGCACCAGTTATTAATGGAATTAATGATGGTGAATATACAAATACAAAAGTATCTCTTGAAATAATTGATGATAATGATGTAGTTATAAAACTAAATGGTAATATTGTTTCGCAAGAACAAATAAAAGATATAATTTTAGATGGAAAATACGAATTAGTAGTTATTGACAAAGCGTTTAATGAAACTTCAATTAGTTTTACAATAGATACTAAAAATCCAATTATAACAGGTGTTGAAAATAATACTTATTATAATAAAGAAGTAGTTATTAACACTGTAGATAATGAAGAAGTAGAAGTCTATCTAGAAAAAAATGGAGTAAAAGCTGATAACTATAAATTGGGAGAAGCAATCAAAGAAGATGGAACATATAAAATATATGTAACAGATAAAGCTGGAAATGTATCCGATACGATAAGTTTTATAATAGATACAAGAAGACCAATTATAACAGGAGTAGAAAATAATGTTTATTATAACAAAGAAGTAGTTATTAACACTGTGAATAATGAAGAAGTAGAAGCCTATCTAGAAAAAAATGGAGTAAAAGCTGATAACTATAAATTGGGAGAAGCAATCAAAGAAGATGGAACATATAAAATATATGTAACAGATAAAGCTGGAAATGTATCTGAAACAATAAATTTTATAATTGATACGAAAAATCCTACAGCTTCTGTATCTTATAGCACTAAGGATCCGACGAATGGGTCAGTTATTGCTAAATTAGAAAATTTTAGTGAAGAAGTAAAAATATTAAATAATAATGGTAGTAATGAGTATATTTTTAATACTAATGGAGAATTTTCTTTTGAAATCGAAGATTTAGCTGGTAATCGTACTTTAATTATAGCGAAGGTTGATAATATTGATAAAGAAGCTCCTTTATATAATCACTTGGGAATTTTAAATTGGTCTAATTATAAGATGGGGAAGGATATTAATGTTGCTAAAACTTTAGATGAAGTAATGGTATTTGTAACTTTTAATGAAAGATTAAAAGTAAATCCTAAAGTTATAGTTAATGGAATAGAATTAGAAAGTTATTTAGATGAAGAAAATTCTAAAAATGGTTTATTTGTTTATTTAGTTAAATATGTTGTTCGAGATACGGATAAAGAAGAAATTCAATTTGTTGTTAAGGATTATGCTGATGAAGCAAGTAATGTGGGAAGCGAATTAAATAATAGTAATATAAATCATGAAACTTATAAACAAGTAAAAGTTGTTTTAGAATCTAATTTTGAGTTTATAAATGGAGCATCATTTAATACCAATGAAATAGTAATTAAAAATCCCAATTATGCGTATATGACTGTTTATAATTGGCAATCAAAGAAAACTGATAGAGTAGAGTCTAATATTTATAAAGTTAGTGATAATACGATGTATACTTTTACTCTTTATGATAAAAATAATAATATTTTGGAACAGGCTAAAATGATTTATGATGATATAAATCCTAAAATTGTTGGCAGCGGAAAGAATGGTAATGGAATCACATCAGTTATTAATGATCTTGTTTATGATAATGTAGATTTAATGATAACAGATAATGATTTGCATATAATTAAAAGAGTATTTGAAGATGGACATGAAGAAGTAATAAAAGAATTTGGTAAATATGATAGTGATAAAAATAAGTATGTTTTGAATCTAAAGGATAATGGAAATTATAATATAGTTGCGGTTGACCGTGCTGGTAATGAAGCAAGCATAAGATTTACAGTTAAAGCAAGACCATTTGTTTCAGGAATATTATCAGTTCTTGATTTAAATTGAATTTAAGAGGTTTTTAGTATGGCTTATATGAAGTTTAAAGAGTTAACTAAATATTTTGATTTTAAACAAGAAATTTTAGATGTTAAAAGTTTACCAGATTATACAAAAGAATATGTAAGTGAAAAAGAAAGAATATTAATTGCTTATAAAAATAGTAAAGATTATGTATTATTTACTGATAAACGAATGATTTTGTTTGATAGAGATCCGTTGGCAGCTTATTATAAAAAAATTCATATAGTTCCTTTTAAATCTATTTCATCTAGTGCAATAAACTATATGCCAAATAAAGTTGAAC
>CAOLUI010000017.1 GCA_948479395.1 uncultured Bacilli bacterium
TAGTTGATTATGTCAAAATGATGGCTAATTATTCCGATGAAATAGTGGAAGATGACTTTGGCAATTTAAGATATAAATGAGTTATGGCGGATAATAGGAGTAATGAAAGATATAGAGAATGCCGATGGAACAAAAGAAGATAAAATCAAATTAATAAGAAGTGAGAGTATAGGAAATTATGCTTGGGATAATAAAGGAACGTATGGGGAAAATGACTGGAGTGATAGTGCTTTACAGAAGGTATTAAATGAAGGAGCATATTATAATAGAACAAGTGGGAACTGTCCAGGTGGACAAAACGGAGCTACAAAGGCATGTGACTTTAGTAGTACAGGATTAACAAATGAAGCCAAGAGTATGATAAGTGAGGTAGTATGGAATTTAGGTGGTGTCGATTCTACAGAAAAAATAACGAAAGAATTTTATAAATTAGAAAGACAGACATCGACATATGCAGGAAGGCCAACCAAATGGAGAGGGCGTGTTGGCTTAATGTATTCTTCGGATTATGGATATGCAACGAGTGGTGGTTCTACAACAGATAGAAGTGCATGTTTAAATACGGGACTATTTTATTGGAAAGAAGATGAGAGAAGTGATTGCAGAATTAATGATTGGTTAAGAAATAATGTTTATGCTTATTTTACGATGACTCCGCTATTTTCTGTTTCTAATAGTATTTTGGTGACAGGAGGTATGTTGGGTAATATGTCTAATAATTATGCAAGTAATACTGAGTATTTTCAGCCAGTAATATATTTAGATTCAAAATTAAAAATAGAAAATGGAAATAATGGTTCTAGTACTTCACCATTTGTTTTAAAATAAAATCATCAATTCTAATTGATGGTTTTTGTTTAAAATATTTTGATATTTGATGTCGATTCTAAAGATTATTTTTGTTTATTTTGGTACCATATGATTGGGTGATGATATGGAACTTTATTATAAAAATGAAACTTTATATGTTGACGTAATGTATGATATTGATGCTGATATGATGGGAGTTTTAAAAAGAAGGGTTTTTCAAATATTAGATGATTATGGAATTGATAAAATAGTTATAAATGTAGGAGGAGTTTATGATAAGAGTTTAATGAATGCTTTTAAAAAAGAGTATTATCATAAATATAAGGGATATTTGTTGATAAAGTAATTATATGAAAATAATTTAGCATAAAATAATAAAAAGTGCTTGTTATAATAGGGCTTTTTTGATAAAATACAAGTGGCTAAAAAATTAGCAAATAGGCATGTTTAGGGAGATTTTTTATCGAGTGCCGAAGAGGTGATAAAAAATTTTTGATCTAGGCAGATGACTAAACGAAGGAGGAATTAATTATGGCCGTTGTTTCTATGAGTTATTTATTAGAAGCAGGAGTTCATTTTGGACACCAAACTAAAAGATGGAATCCAAAAATGAAAGAATATATTTTTGCTGCGAGAGATGAAATTCATATTATTGATTTATCTAAGACAGTAGAAAAATTAGAAAGTGCATATAAAGAGATTAAAGCTATTGCTGATAATGGAGGGACTTTTTTATTTGTAGGAACGAAGAAACAAGCAAGTGAAGTTTGTCGTGAAGAAGCAATTAGAAGTAATAGTTATTATGTTTGTGAAAGATGGTTAGGGGGAACTCTTACTAATTTTAGAACTATACGTAAGAGGGTTAAACGTTTAGAAGAAATTGAAGCGATGGAGCAAAATGGAACGTTCGAAGTTTTACCTAAAAAAGAAGTAATTGGTTTAAAAAAGGAATATGATAAATTAAATCGTGTTTTATGTGGAATTAGAGAAATGTATCGATTACCACAAGCAATTATTGTTGTGGATCCAAAAAAGGAAATTAATGCTATTCGTGAGGCAAGAAAGTTAAATATTCCTGTATTTGGCCTTGTTGATACTAATTGTGATCCTGATGATGTTGATTATGCAATTCCAGCAAATGATGATGCTGTTCGTTCAGTTAAAGTAGTAGTTGGAGTTTTAAATAATGCTATTTGTGAAGCGCGTAATTTAGAAATGGTTGATTATGTAACAGAAGAAGATAAAGGAAAAAATGTTAAAGAATCTTCTAAAAATAATGAAAATCAAGTAGCTTTAGAAAAAGAAGAAAAAGTTGAAGAAGTTAAGAAACATGAAGAAGAAATTGATTATAGTAAAATGACTTTAACAGATTTAAAGAAAATAGCGAAGGAACAAGGAATAAAAGGTTATTCAGCTATGAAAAAAGATGAGATTATTAATGTTTTAAAATAGAAGGGAGAATCGTTTTATGGAAATTACAGCAAGTTTAGTGCGTGAGTTACGTGAATTAAGTGGCGCTGGAATGATGGATTGTAAAAAAGCTTTAGCGGCATCTAATGGAGATATTGAATCGGCGATGGATTATTTAAGAGAAAGAGGAGTAGCAAAAGCCGAGAAAAAAGGAGCTAGAATAGCAGCTGAGGGGTTAGCTAATATTTATGTAAATGAGAATAAAGCTGTCATAATAGAAGTAAATTCAGAAACGGATTTTGTAAGTAAGAATGAAGAATTTACTCAAATGATTGATGAAATTGGTAATGCTATTTTAAATAGTGAAGCTAAAACTTTAGAAGAATCTTTAAAAATTTCTTTAAAAGAAGGAACTGTGGAAGATTTAATAATTGCTAAAACAGCAAAAATTGGTGAAAAATTATCTTTGAGACGAATTGAAGTTGTGGAAAAAGATGATGGTGATAATTTTGGTTCATATTTGCATATGGGAGGAAAGATTGCTGTTTTGACAGTTGTAAAAGGTGCTAATGAAGAATGTGCTCGAGAAGTAGCGATGCAAGCAGCAGCTATGAGGCCAAAGTATGTATTTATTGAAGATGTTCCACAAGAAGTAGTAAATCATGAAAAAGAAGTATTAAAAGAGCAATCTATAAATGAGGGTAAGCCAGCAGATATTGCCGAAAAGATGGTTGAAGGAAGATTAAAGAAATTTTATAAAGAAATTTGTCTTGCTGAACAAGCCTATATTAAAGATGGAGATGTAAATGTTCAAACTTATGTGGCTAGTAAAGGTGGAGAAATTAAGAAAATGATTCGTTATGAAGTGGGCGAAGGAATGGAAAAAAGAAATGATGATTTTGCTCAAGAAGTAATGAATCAAGTAAATTCTAATAATTAGACATTTGATTGACAAATGTCTTTTTTATTTGCCGATAATTTTTTTGAATATGTTATAATAATATTAGTGATTAGTTATGAAGAAAAAGAAAATGCTAAAGAAAATAATATCTTTTTTTATTTTTGTGATTATGATATGTTTATTTATTTGTTTAGGAACAAAAAATTATAATGAAGAAATAGCAGATAATCTTAAATTTGCAAATGAGTATAAAAATGTCGGAAAAAATAATGTTTTTTCTTATGCCAAAGGGCATGAAGTGTTAGATATTTTAAATAAAAAAAGTGGAATTATTTTCATGGGATTTCCTGATAATTTATGGAGCGGATATTATGCAGAACTGTTAAATGAAATAGTAATGGCTAATGATTTAAAAAAAATATATTATTATAATTTTAAGGCTGATCGCGAAATAAAAAATAATACTTATTTAGCAATTGTAGAGAAGTTAAAAGATTATTTATATATAACAGATACAAATATTAATAATTTGTATGCACCATCTATAATAATTGTTAAAGATGGGAAAGTAATATATTATGATGATGAGATAAGTAGAATAAGAGGAAATGTAAGTCCAGAGGAATATTTTACTGATTATAAAAGAAATTTGTTTATGGCAAATATTAGTAATGCTTTAAGTGATTTTAATGAAGGAGATTAAAAATGCAAGAAGACAATTCCAATTATGTTGGGTTTGGTTGTTTTTTCTTTTTGGTTGTTTTAATTATATTAGGGTGTTCTATTGTTTTATATAATGAACAAAAATTTAAATTTAAGGCTAATGATTTGCAAGATTCAAAAGGGTTTTTAAATGAAAAAATTAAGAAAGATAAAAATAAAGA
This sequence comes from uncultured Bacilli bacterium, assembly GCA_948479395.1. Taxonomy (GTDB): domain Bacteria; phylum Bacillota_I; class Bacilli_A; order RF39; family UBA660; genus MGBC108787. The sequence goes on from CAOLUI010000017.1 coordinate 4,006, forward strand.
TTTTGTTTTCTTTACATTAGAAGAAAATATTTCAGAACAACTACAAGTAGTATTAAAGAAAGCTAATATTAATATAGATATAGAAGAAAGTGCTAAAATAAATGAAGTTTTAGGAGAGATATATGATGAAGCTTTACTTTCTGTAAAAAAGAGCGATGATAATGAAAGAGTTTGTGAGAATCAAACAGATATTTATTCTTATATTTCTTTAGATTATGCGATGTATTATAATAATTATATTACTTTATTGATTAGTGAAAGTGGTTATAATTGTAATGAAGAAATTGAAAAGCCTTATAAGTTATATGCTTATTCTTTTGATAGTGTAACAGGAGAATATAAAACATTTGATGATTTGTTAATTAAGCATAATCTTACTTATACTGAAGTTTTAGAGAAGGTTAAGAAAAATTTAGAAGAACAACAGCTAGATAATGGTAATGAGGAAAATATTAAAATTGAAGATACTTTAAATTCATTAAAGGAAAATGAAAATTATGTTATTTATTTATCAGAAACTAATAAATTAGTTATGAAGTATATTGTCAAAACGAATACAGTTGATTATAATGATGTTATAGAATTAAATTAGAAGGAGAAATTATGAATATTGAACAGAAAATGGATAAAGCAATTAATGCTTTAGAAAATAAATTAATTAATATAAGAGCAGGAAGAGCAAATCCAGCAATGTTAAATGGTATAATGGTTGATTATTATGGAACGATGTCTCCCATTCAAAGTTTAGCTAATGTAACGGTTCCTGAGGCTCGTCAATTGATAATTAAACCATTTGATAAGAGTACCTTAAAAGATATTGAAAGAGCAATTAACGAAGCTAATATTGGGATTACACCTACTAATAATGGAGAAATTATTATTTTGACAGTACCAGAATTAACCGAAGATCGTCGAAAAGAATATGTAAAACAAGCTAAAGAGATAGCTGAAGAAGCAAGAGTTGCTTTACGTAATATTCGTCAAGAAGAAAATAATATGATTAAAAAGGAAGAATATCCTGAAGATGAAGAAAAATTTAAATTAAATGAGGTTCAAGAAGCAATTAATAAATATAATAAAATTGTTGATCAAAAGTTAAAAGAAAAAGAAGTAGAGTTAATGACCGTTTAACTTTATTTTTTTGTAATAAGAAGGTGTCTGTTTTTTTATTAATATTCTCTTAACATATTGTTTTGAAAAATTTTTTTTTGCTATAATCTAAATAATAGAAAGAGGGAGTCAAAGATGAAACTAAAAAGTTTTAAGAAAAATAAGAAACTAAAAAATACCCTCCTATAGTAGAAAGGAAATTTTTATGAAAAAAGTTTTAGGTATTTTTAATTTATTAATATGTATATTATGTTTATGTAGCGGTTGTGAAAGCAGTCAAGATGATAGAGAAAAAATTATTACTGCTTTAAAAAGAGAAAAGATAATATCACAAGATATGGAACAAATTGATTCATATTCATATAATTATTGGCCTTTAGAATGGTGTAAAACGGATAATTATTATATTTATAAAGATAAGTCTTCGAAAATGATTGCAATTAAATATGAAAATAAACGTTATTTAAAAGATTCTGAATATGATCATTTAGTTACAGTTTATTATGATGTAACTTTAAATAATGATGTAAATAGTATAAGTTCTGAAGATGCAATATGCGATAGTGAGCATTCATATTATAAATATCAAAATGGTGAATATACAGATAATGATATATATAAATTTGGAACTACAAAAACATATTATGCCACTGAAAAATCAGCATTATTTAAAGGTAAATATTATTCTTTAGAACTAGCAAACTAAAAACATAATTTTGCTTAACTTATGTCTTGAAAAAGAGAAGTTTTCTCTTGGCACACCGTTATTGTTTTTGGCAATAGTTTAGTGTATTACTAAAATGAAATTTTAGTTTATTAAAGACGAGGATTTGAAATTTGCTCGTTTTTTTAAATGTTATTTTTTATGTATTTTAATATGACTTATTAAATAATTAAAAAAATGGTTCCTTCAAAGTTCAAGAATACATTATTATTATATATTCTTTTTTCAACTTTTCGAAACCACTTTAATTTTCTAATGGTGTCCCGGATGTGATTCGAACACATGACCGTACGCTTAGAAGGCGTATGCTCTATCCAGCTGAGCTACCGGGACATAATCAGCTTTTCGTTACTGATTATATAATATTATTGTGGATTATTCAAGAGAATTTATAATTAAATTAACATTTTTGTTATCATTTTTGACATCAAATTCTACACTTTTAATGTTATAAGTATCTCTTAAAGAAAGAAATATGGTATATTGAACTTCTTCAATGATACTAGAATTGTCTAAATCATTTAAAAGATATTTATTAAAACTAAGTTTTATTTCATTTTCTTTTATTTGATAATCAGTTATTTGAGCGTTAGCATTTAAGTAGCTTATAAGTTTACTTTCATAAATAGGAGAACTTTTTAGTTTTTCGATAATTATTTCAACTTTTTCTTGATCGGCATTATTAACATAGGTAATAGGAACATAATAAAAGACATTTTCACTTTTACTTCCATAATAAATAGTAGTTTTTTTTGTATCTTTAATACTATCTATTTCATAAACTTTATTTATACCAAAATTTTTGTCTAATATGGGGGGTAATTTTTCTTTACTAAAGGGAAGAGTTGTTAATTGCTCGCCATTAACAAAAATTAAGATGTTATTTATTTCTTCTAATTCTGTTAAAGAATAAACAAGAGCCTCAATCATTTTTCGTTCGTTTTTTTCAGTAGTGTTTAAAAATTCTTGAGAAAAATCAATTTTTAATAAGCCTTTTTCTAAAGTGACATCATTAATTTTAGTTCCTGAGGGGATTATCCCATGGAAATTAGTGGGTAAATATTCACTTTCAGAACTATTAATGGTTAAGTTATGGATTATTTCTTTTATTTTTTTTATGATTTCTTCATTTTTGATCATTATATTTACACGAGAAACGTATTCTGATTGGTCTAGGAGGTAAATAGCACTTTTTTGAACATTTGTATAACTTAGATTTTGTTTGTATTCATTAGTTTTTATTTTAGTAGGAAATAAATAGGTAATCAAAAAAATAAGAAGAGCAAGAGTAGATATTGAAAGTCTTCGAATAATTCCTTTTTTTAACATGTATTTTCACCTAATTAATTATATTGTTAAAAAATTTTTTTATGCTTAATAAAAAAATCTCATCCTAAGATGAGTTAGTTTTAATTAAATATTAATTTCTCCTAGTTTAATTAATTCTACAACGGCTTGGGCACGTCCTTTAACACCTAATTTTTGCATTGCATTAGAAATGTGATTTCTGACAGTTTTTTCGCTGATTCCTAAAAATTCTGATATATCTTTGGTTGATTTATTTAAAACTAATAATTCAAAAATTTCTTGTTCTCTTGTTGTTAGAATTCCTTTTTTCATTTTGGACCTCTCTTTCTTTAATACTTTATACTAATGTATATTATGAAGTATTTTGTATTAAGTGAGAGAAAGGGCCTAAAAAAGGGAATTATCCTTGAAATTTTACAGTAATGTATATTTTTTGTTCATATTCTTCTTGAATGGTGCGGATAATATTATTAGCTAAAGTACTATTGTGTTCTTTGCTAGCAATTGTAACATTTATTTGATCATTTTTAATTTTGACAAAAGATTCTAATTTATAAGTATCTTTTATTTTTTGTTCTAATTTGTCTTCTTTGCCTTTGTTAGAATTAAGTGTTTGAAGAGAATTGTAGGCATCATTTTTTTCTTGAAGTGAAGCGGTATCATCTAAAAGAATTGTTTGGAGATTTTCCATTTCTTGCATCATTTCTTCTTCATCTTTAACTCTTAAAGAGACTAAAATGCTGCTGTTGGTCGTTTCAACTACTTCTTGTTCTTTAGATACTTCACTTGTTTTTAGAGCTAATAAGTCATTATCTTTTATAGTTACATAATAAATGCTTAATACTAATATTAAACTGAACAACGTTACAAACCATAATCCTTGTTTATTAATCATTTTTTCCCTCCAGTTATTAAGAATATATGTATTTATATTTTATTTATGATAATTTACAACTAAATTTTTTAATGTTATAATTTTTTTATGGTGATTATATGGACAAATTGTCTTACTGGTTTTGGATTTTTTTGATATATAGTTTTTTAGGCTATATTTGTGAAGTAATATGTAGCAGTATTTGGCAAAAAAAGTTAGTTAATCGTGGTTTTTTATGTGGGCCTTGGTTACCTATATATGGAGTAGGGAGTATATTTATTCTTTTTACTCTTTTAAGATTTAAAAATGATCCTTTAATGGTTTTTATTTTAGGTGCTGTGATTACATCAGCATTAGAGTATTTTACAAGTTTTTTATTAGAAAAAATTTTTCATAATAAATGGTGGGATTATGAGGATCACAAATGTAATATTAATGGTCGAATTTGTTTACAAAATACTTTATTGTTTGGAATGGGTTCATTGGCTATTATATATTTGGCTGATCCCTTAGTTACAAAGTTTTTAAATAATATATCATCTCTTGGAATGAATATATTAGCGTTGGTTTTCTTTTTACTTTTTTTGATTGATTGTGTTTATTCTTTTGTTGTTGCTTATAATTTGAGGAATCGAATAATTATATGTGAAGAATTAAAAAAGCAAAAAATTGCTAAAATTCCTGGTATGTTAGAGCAAATTATAAAAGAAAGAGTAGAAAATTTTAAGACTTATCCAAAACGTTTGTTAGATGCTTTTCCTAATTTGAAGAGATACAATTATAAAGAACTGGAAATAATGAAAAAAGTTAGAGAAAAAAATAAAAAACGTTTGAAAAAGAAAAGAAGAGTTAAACGAAAAAGAAAATAATTTTTTTCGTTTTTTAAAGGAAAAAACAAATTTGCCTTGTATATATGTAGTAGGAGGCAAAAATGAAACATTATGAAATAGTGAGACAACAAGATTTAAAAGATTGTGGAGCATGTGCTTTATTATCAATCATTAGGCATTATGATGGCTTTGTTCCTTTAGAAAAAATTCGAAAAGACACTCACACTTCGCTAGAAGGAACAACAGCCTATAATCTTGTTGAGGCAGCAAAGAGTTATGGTTTTGATTCACATGGTTTATATTTAAGTGATTTAAGTGATTTAAATAATATAATCTTTCCAGCTATTGCTCATGTAGAAGTAAAACATTTATCTCATTTTGTAGTTATTTATAAAATAAATAATAATAAAATAGAGATAATGGATCCAGCAAAAGGAAAAGTAAAAATGCTATTAAAAGATTTTCAGAATATTTGGACAGGGAATTTAATTTTGTTTTACCCTAAATACTCGTTACCAAAAACCAATCCTATTAATTTTTACAAAGATTTTTTTGTTCAAATGTTAAAGTATGAAAAGAAAAATATAGTTTTAATAGTTTTTTTAACGATTATTTTTACTGGTTTAACTATTTTTACAAGTTTTTATTTTAAAATCGGGGTTAATTTTTTAACAGAGAATAATAAATATAATATATTGGCTTATGCATCTATTCCTTTTTTCTTTCTGTTTTTTGTTAAGATAGTCATATATTATTTAAAAAATTATTTTAAAATGATTTTAAATAAAAATATTGATGGATATTTATATGATACTTTTATTAGGCGTTTGTTTTTGCTTCCCAATTATTTTATTAAAGATAGAACGACGGGAGAGATTATGTTACGTATTTCAGAATTAGATAATTTTAAATTATTTTTTGGTGAAATAATTACAACTGTATGTATAGATTCTATCTTATCTATTGGTATAGGAATAATTTTATTAAGAATGAATATTAAATTATTTTTGCTTCTTTGTTTTTTTAGTTTAATATATTTATTTTATGGAATTATTTCGGGAAAGATACTTTATAAGAAATTTTTTGCTACTAATGAAAAAGAAGTTGATTTTCAATCTCAGGTGGGAGAAAACTTAGATTCGTTGATAACGATTAAAAATTTGAATGTTTTAAAATTAGCTGTTAAAAAAGCAGAAGTAAAGTTATTTAGATTTTTGAAAGATAATTTTGCTTTGAATAAAAAGGTTTTAAATATAAGCACATTTTCTTTTTTCCTGGAAGAAATATTACAGTTTATGCTTATTACAGGAGGATTATTAGAAATACTAAATCAAAATATGACATTAATTAATTTGGTAACTTTTGAAAGTTTATTAGTTTATTTTATTAATCCTTTTAAAAATATTATTCAGTTAATACCAAATTATAATTGCATAAAAGTGAATTTAGAAAAAATTAATAGTTTTTTTGAAATCGAGTTGGAAGATGAAAAAAAAGGATTAGAAAATTTTCAAACAGGTGATATTTTGATAAAAGACTTTAGTTTTGGTTATAATAAATTTAAGCTTCTTTTTGATAAGTTTAATTTGAGAATTAAAGAAAACAGTTGTGTTTTATTCAAAGGGGTTAGTGGTAGTGGTAAATCAACACTGTGTCAAATTATAAGTCGTTTAATTAAGGCTGAAAATAGTAGTATTAAAATTGGTAGGGTGAATATAAATGATTATAGTTTAGAGACAATTCATCAAAATATTACTTATGTTGGTCAGAAAGAGTTTTTGATTCAAGAAACAATAGGGAATAATATAAGGTTTTATCGGGAAATTGATGAAAAAAAATTTAAAAAAATTGTCGAAATTTGTCATATTGAGGAAATTGTAGAGAAAAAGCCTTTTCGATATGAAACTTTTCTTTTAAAAGATTCAATGAATCTTTCAGGGGGAGAAAAACAACGAATAATATTAGCACGAGCTTTGTTAAATGATTTTAAAATATTAATTTTGGATGAAGCTTTAAGCGAAGTTAATGAAGACTTAGAAATAGATATTATTAAGAGAATAAAAAGTTATTATTATAAAAAAACAATAATATATGTAAGTCATAAAAATCATGAACAATTTTTTGATAAAGTTTATGATTTTGGGGGATTTTAAATGAAAGATGAATATAAATTTAATTTAAATAATTATCTTTTAAATAATAATAGAAAACAAATTTTTTTGGGCATTTTAGTACTAATAATTTTGATCTGTTTTATTACAATATCGTTGGTTTTTCATGTATATAATATCCAAACTGTTAGAGCAAAAACGATTTGTGAACACAATGAATGTATTTTAAATTTTTATAATAGTGATTTTATAAATAATAATTATAAATTTGTTAAAATTAAGAAAAAACAATATAAGATTGAAAAAATAGTATGGGCAGAACCTTTTTTTAATCAAAATAATATATTATTTCAAGAAGTATCTTTAATTTTAAAAGATTATAAGGGACAAAATAATAAAATAATTGAAATAGAAATTTATAAAAATAAAGATGTTTTAATGAAAAAAATTTGGAAAATTCTTTTAGAAAGGTAGTATTTTTATGATATTAAATGAACAAGATTTGTTAAAAATTCAAGGGGGATCTAAATCGCTTTTGATAGCTCTTGGAGCAGTAGGGGTTTTTATTGCTGGAGTGATTGATGGTTTTATTAGACCTTTAAAATGTAATTAGAAGGAGATAAAAATGAAGTTAAGTGAAAATGAATTAATAAATATTCAAGGAGGAGGAATTACAGCATCTTTTTTAAATGCAGCTGCAAGAGCAGTTAATACTGTCTTAGATCTTGGACGTACAGTGGGAAGTGCAATTAGAAGAATTTATAGTAAAAATTTCTGTTAAATTTGAAAATTAAAGAAAAGTTAGAATACTTTCTTGCTTCTAAAAAATTCTTGTTATATAATTATAATAGAATGGAGGAGGAATATATGAAGAGGAATAAAAGTGGTTTTATTGCAATTTCTCTAATATATTCCTTTTTTTTAGTACTTTTAATGATGCTTTTAGCGATATTAGTTGATTATACTCACAATCGCGTTTTATTAAGTAAAGTTAAAAAAGCTACGCAAGAGAAGCTTAATGGGATTTCAAGTTTTAATCCGATTGGAATAAAAGCTAAAACTAATGGAAGCAGATATTTTCCAGGAGAAGAAGTTTTTTATGCTAACCGATATTGGTATGTTATGGAAGATGATGATACTTATATAACGATTTTTTTAAGAGATGCTTTAGAAGAAGAAGAGATAAAGGGTATTTTGCCAGTAGAATATCATAGTATAGCAAATGGTGTTAAAATGCAACTTTGTTTGGATACCCAAGAGTCTTTAAATTGTTATAATTATGGGGAAAATAATTTAAGTTATACATGGGAAAATTCTTTGGCAAAATTAGTAACAAATAGTTGGTTGGAAAATGATTTTTTATTACAAAAAGCTATTGCTTTAGGGACTTTATCTTTAATGAGTTTTACAGATGGAAATATTAATGCTGATGGAAGTGAAAAAACTTATGAAGAGTATGTAAGAATTCCCACTAAGAATGAAATAGTTCGAGATAATACCTGCGAATATATATGGACACTATCGGTAGGAGAAGAGAATAGTGTTTTTAGAATTAAAAATTGTAATTCTTTTACTTCAATTGAGGAACTTATTGAGACTCCTGTTACAAATAGAATTGCAGGAATTCATCCGATTATTAAAGTGAAAAAAATTTAACAAAATAAGTTAATAATTTTATAGAAAAGATAACTTATTAAAAGAAATATTAGATAATTTAATATTCCTTGATAAGATATGATAGGTAGAGGAAGTAGTAAAATAGCACTCATAAAAACCATACCGATTATTAAACTCGAAAAAAATTGTGGATGTTTATTAATGAAAAAACAGGAAAATTTGCTACCTAAAAAGAAACCAATGGCATCACCAATAAAATAAAAAATTAAAGGGAGGGCTAAATAAAAATTAGTAAAATTTAAATTAGCTAAGAATGATTTATAAAGAAAATATGGGCCAAGAAGCATCATAATCATCGAGCCTGAAATGCCAGGAATAATAGTGAAAAAACCATCAATTGTGCCACAAAAAACAAAGTAAATTAAAAATAAAATATTTATTTTTGGATAATCAATTATTACTTTATCAATATCGCTAGAAAAAAAACTTAGGCAAATGATTAAAAGAATGCCTAAAATTAGCCATTTTATTTTTAAAGGCGTTTTTTCTTCTTTGATTAGAGTGGGTAAATGAAATAATATAAAGCCACTAAAAATAATCATGGTACCTTCGGGGATAAAATAAAATAATAATTCTATAATTCGAGCAAAGCAAATGGTTCCGAATATAATTCCAGCAATTAAAGTGAGAATTAAAAGGATGTTTTCTTTTTGCTGATAATTATTAATCGCTTTGGTAACTACATTATATTTTTTCGTAAGAACTAGGATGGTTCCTCCACTTATTCCAGGGATAAGACTTACAACACCAATTAAGAAACCTGTAAAAAAGATCATAAATTTTTCACCATTTCATTTTATGTATAATTGCAGTATAAAAGTACATATGATATTATAAAATATAAGGAGGAGTATAAATGAATATTGGATTAATAATTTTAATTGGCGTAATAGTTTTAATAATTTTAAGTTTTGTTATTATTTATAATAGCTTAATTAGTTTAAGAAATCGGGTTAAGGATCAATGGGCTCAAATAGATGTGCAATTAAAAAGAAGGTTTGATTTAATTCCTAATTTAGTAGAAACGGTAAAAGGTTATGCAAAACATGAGAGTGAAACTTTAGAAAGTGTTATTAAAGCGCGAAATACTTTTTTAGAAGCTAAAACACCAGAAGAAGAAATGAAAGCTAATGGTGAATTATCAAATGCTGTAACTAAGTTATTTGCATTATCGGAGAGTTATCCAGATTTAAAAGCTAATACTAATTTTTTAGATTTACAAGAACAATTAAACGGAACCGAGGAAAAGATAGCTAGTGCACGTCAATTTTATAATGATACAGTTTTAATGTATAATAATAAAATTGAAATGATTCCTAGCAATATTGTAGCTGCATTATTTAAATTTCAAAAAGAAGCATTTTTTGAAGCCAATAAAGAGGAAAGAGAAAATGTTAAAGTTCAATTTTAAGCTTAGCTTAAAATTTTCGTTTTTTAGGAGAGATAAATGAAAAAGGTTTTAATTATAATTGGATTGTTTTATTTTTTTCCTTTATTTGTAAAGGCTGGGACTGTTAATTATGATATAAAGCATTACTATATTAATGCCAATATAAGAGAAAATGGGGATTTAAAAGTATCAGAACTAATTGTATTAAAAGGAAATTTCAAAGGCTATATTAGAGATATTTTATATAAAAATAGTAAGTTAAAAGATAATGGTTATGAAAATAATTCTATTTATAATGCTAATAATATTGAAATTTTAGAAGTTGCAGCGAAGAAATGTAATAATACGGATTTTATAGATGAAAAAAATTTTACTATTTTGATGAGTGATCAGGCTAGTAATTTAGGGTATATAGAAAAAAATATTTTGGATGGTAAGAGTTATAAAATATATTTTGAAGCTCATAATGAAATGGTTGCTTTTAAAATCTCTTATATCTTAAAAGATGTTATTGTTGCTCATGAAGATGTAGCAGAGATTTATTGGACTTTTATTGGAGAAAATTATGATGATAGAATAAATGATTTACAAATTAGAGTAAATTTGCCTTCCAAAGATTATACTAATAACTTTCGAATATGGGCTCATGGAGAAATGACAGGAGAAATAAAAGCCATTGATAATCAAATGATTGAGGCTAAAGTTAGGGAATTACCAGCCAAGAGCAGTGTAGATATTCGCTCAACTTTTGATTTAGCTTTAATAAATAAAAATATATTGGCGAAAAAAACAAATGATCAAGCTTTGAAGCAAATCATTGAAGTGGAAACTAAGAGAGCAGATGAGGCTAATCAGGAACGTCAAAAAATGAGGATAAAATATTACATTATATTAGGGTTAATAATTGGATGGTTATTTTCTTTAATAATAAGTTGGATTTATGTTTATTGGAAATTTGATAGGGAATATAAAAAAGAATTTAAGGCTAAATATAATCGCGAGTTTATTGAGGAATATAACGTTGAGGTAATAGATTATTTATTTACAAAAAATATTACATCTAATGCGATGAGTGCTTCTATTATGAATTTAATTTATAAAAAAAATATCCAAGTTGAAGCTATTGAGGGTAAGAAAAAAGCTTATTTATTTACTCTAATAAATAAGGATAATTTAAGTAATGCGGAAACTGATTTAGTAGATTTTTTATTTAATATAGTGGGAGAAGATAATAAATTTACAACTATTGAATTAAAGAGTTATGCTAAAAGTACTAAGACTTGTGAAAAGTTTTCTAGTCGATATCAAGCGTGGAAAAATAAAGTTATCGATGAGAGTAAAAAACAAAACTTTTATGAAATGCACGCTAAACCTAAAATAATTGGGTTGATATATTTGGTAGGGGCAATATTTATTAATGTTTTAGCACTTGTTTTAAACGTTATAAATCCGTTTACATATATAATAGTTTTTTTAAGTATTATATTTTTGATTTATACATGTTGTTTTACGAAGCGAACTAAGAGAGGAAATGAACATTATGCTAAGTGGTTGGCTTTTAAAAATTTTTTAAATGATTTTGGCACTTTTAATATTAAAGAACTACCCGAAATTGCTTTGTGGGAACGATATATGGTGTATGCAACACTGTTTGGTTTAGCGAAGAAAGTTTCTAAGGTAATGAATGTTAAAATAAAGGATATAGAAAAGACAGGGGAATATATAAATTATGATTATATGGATTGGTATATATATGATGCGATTAATACATCGATAGTTAGTTCAATAGATGCTAATACAACAGCGATTACAAGTGAAAGAGTAAATTCGATTTCTTCTAGTGGAAGTGGTTTTGGGGGAGGATTTTCTAGTGGTTCTGGCTTTGGCGGCGGCGGAGGCGGTGGCCGAGGTTTTTAAGTATTCGTTTAGGATACTTTTTTTTCTTTATTTATGTTAAAATTTAGATATGGTGGTTAGTATGCAAATACAGGTTTTAAATGATTTTGTAGATGTTATAATAATTAGAAAAAATAATAAAAATATTTATTTGAGATTTAAAGAAGATAAAAAACTATATGTTACCGCCAATTCTTTTGTTAGTGAACATAAAATAAAACAATTAATTAAAGATAATCAGAAAAAAATTGAAAAAATGTATTTAGATGTGCAAAAAAAAGTTATTGATGATATATATTTCGATTATTTAGGAAAACAATATATAATTGTTTATGATGATAGTTTAATAAAAACTTTTTTTGATAATAATATGATCTTAGTCAAAAATAAACAAGTTTTAGAAAATTTTGAAAGACAAGAGTGTTTAAGAATTTTTAAGTTGGAAGTAGAAAAAATAAAAATAAATTTTCCTGATATTCCAGATTTTTCTTTAAAAATAAGAAAGATGAAGACTAGATGGGGAGTTTGTAATAGAGGGAATAATACTGTAACGTTAAATAGTGAGCTATTAAAGAAAGATTTAGATTTACTGGATTATGTTATTATTCATGAATTGTGTCATTTTTATGAAGCGAATCATAGTGCTAAATTTTGGTTTCAGGTTAGTAGGTTTTATCCTAATTATAAGGAAGCTAGAAAAAGATTAAGGAGTTAAAGTATGAATATTGAATCAATAAATAATAATCATGTTAAAGAATGGGTAAAATTAAATAATAAAAAGTATCGTGATGAAGTAGGACTTTTTTTAGTAGAAGGAGACCACTTAGTTAGAGAAGCTCAAAAAAAACATTTGATTAAAGAAATTATTACCATTGATAAAAATATAAAGGCAGATTATTATGTAACCAGAGAGATTATGAAAAAAATAAGTAATCAGGTTAGTTTTTCCTCTATTGCAGCAGTATGTTATAAATTAACAGAAAAATCGTTATCTAATCGAGTGTTATTATTAGATAATATTCAAGATCCTGGGAATTTAGGAACTATTATTAGAAGTGCTATTGCTTTTAAATTTACAACAATTATTTTAAGTGAAGATACAGTTGATATTTATAATGATAAAGTTATTAGAGCTTCTGAAGGAATGATTTTTCATCTTAATTTTTTAAGAAAAAATTTAAAAGATTTTTTAATCAATAACAAAGATAAGTATCAGATTTTAATAACTGATGTACGAAATGGAAAGAATATCAAAAAAATAAAATTAGATGAGAAAATTATGTTAGTGATTGGAAATGAGGGTAATGGGGTAAATAAGAATATACAACAGTTTGGAGATTTTTTGATTAATATAAAAATGCATCATATATGCGAATCGCTTAATGCTGGGGTTTCAGCAAGTATACTAATGTATGAGATAAATGAGGCTTTTGATGAATAAGATAATTTATATTGGGAAAATAGTAAATACGCATGGAATTAAAGGGGAATTACGAATTATAAGTGATTTTGAGAAAAAAGATAGAGTTTTTTTACCAGGATCTAAGATTTTAATTGGAAAAGAAAAAAGAGAAGAAGTTATTTCGGCTTACCGTCATCATAAAAATTTTGAAATGGTTATTTTAAAAGGATACACGAATATAAATGAGGTTTTAAAATATAAAGGAGAATTGGTTTATGTAAAAAGGGAAGAATTAAATTTAGCGAGTGCAGAATATTTATATGAAGATTTAATTGGTTTAGATATATATGAGAATAAAGAAAAAATAGGCAAAGGCTTAAATATTGTGTATAATAAATCCAATACACTTTTATATGTAAAAGCAAAGAAAGACTTTTATATTCCAATAAATAGTTTTTTTATTAAAAAAGTGGATTTAAGAAATCAAAAATTAGAGGTGGAACATACTAAAGGATTGATTATATGAGAATTGATATATTGACTTTATTTCCGAAAATGTTTGAAGGATTTTTAACAGAATCAATTATTAAAAGAGCAATTGAGAAAAAAATAGTGGAAATAAATTTGCTAAATTTTCGAGAGTTTTCGAAGTTAAACAATAATCAAGTTGATGATACTCCATATGGTGGAGGTAGTGGGATGGTTTTGATGATTGAACCTTTAGTTTTAGCACTTGAAAAAGTAAAAAAAGAAAATTCTAAAGTTATTTTGTTGTCTCCTCAAGGGCAAACTTTTACCCAAGAAAAAGCTATTTCTTTAAAAAAAGAAAGTCATTTGATTTTAATTTGTGGACATTATGAAGGATTTGATGAGCGAATTAAACATTATATTGATGAAGAGATAAGTATAGGAGATTATGTTTTAACTGGGGGAGAAATACCTGCTATGATAATTAGTGATGCCGTTATTAGATTAAGAGATGGCGTTATAAAAAAAGAGTCTTATTTAGAAGAATCTTTTACAAATAATTTGCTGGATTATCCTACTTATACTAAACCACGAGAATTTAGAGGTTTAAAGGTTCCAGATGTATTATTAAGTGGTGATCATAAAAAAATAGCAGAGTGGCGAAAAGAAGAGCAAATAAGAATAACAGAAGAAAAAAGAAAAGATTTATTAGGTGAAGATCATGGAAGTTTATAAGATTAAGAAAAAGAGTAAAGCCAAAAAGATTGTTAGAATTATTGGTGAGGATGAAGGGTACGAATTTAAGCCTAATATGCGGAATAATCAATTAATTAAAATAAGTAATTTATATATATATAATGATGATTTAATTAACCAAATTTTAGTTAAAAAGAATGAAAAAATATTTCGGCGTTTAACAGCTATTGCTTTATCAGTTTTAAATGATGAGGATGCTACAAGTGGAGATGCTATAATTGCTCTTGATGAAATAGCGAAACAAAAAAGTATTATTATAAGAAAATATCTAAAATATTTAACTCAAGAAGAAGAACAGAAAATGTTGAAACGTTTAAAAATGTTAGAAAAAAAATTAAAAGAAAGATTAGAATATTTAATAAAAGAAGAAGAAAAAAATTATAGTCGATAAGAATTTACAAATGGGAAAAAGAAGAGTATAATTTAATATAGGTGATACATGTGTTTATAGATGCTTCTTTTAAAAAATTTATGATTACAGAGAATAATGCTTCTATAGGTAAAGTTGAAGTTAATAAGGATTTATTAGCTTTAAAAAATTTTATTAGACCTTTTATACGAAATAATGAAATAAAAGAAATAACGAAGGTTGGCAATCGGAATTATTTGGCTTTAGATCAGTATATTATTAAATCATTAAATGATTATTATAAACGTTTGGAAGAAGTAGGAGAGACAGAAAAGAAAAAAATGTTAGAGGTATATAATCATTTATATGAGTTGTGGCAAAATTTGCGTAATTTTAAAATTAGTCAAAATTTGCCCGAGATTGATAAAACTTATGATTTATTTTCTTATGAATTATATTTACTTGGTTATGAAGATGAAGGAAACTAAAAATTGTTTTTAGTTTTTTTTAGTGTTACAATTATTTTTAGGTGAAGTTCATGAATTTTATTAAAGGAAGAATTAGAGCTACAATATATAAAAATGATAATGGTTTTTTTGTAGGGACATTTAGAGTAAATTCTACTAATGATGAATTCATGAAAGATTTTCTTAATAAAACAATTACGATAACAGGAACCATATTAGAGCCTAATGAAGAAGAAAAATATATTTTATATGGGGAATATATAAAACATGAAAGATTTGGTTTTCAATATAAAATAAATAATTATGAAAAGGAAAAACCAACTGGAACTGATGCCGTAATAGAATTTTTAGCTAGTCCCTTAATTAAGGGATGTGGAGATAAAACCGCAAGAAAAATTGTCGAAACTTTGGGAGAAAATGCCATTAACCAAATTAAAGATAATATTAGTAATCTTTATTTAGTACCAGATATGACAGAGAAGAGAGCTAAAACTATATATGATTCAATTATTGCATATTCTTCTAGTGATGATTTAATAATAGAATTAAAAGGATATGGTTTTTCTGTAGCAGAAGCAACAAAATTAATAAATAAATATAAAGATAAAACCCAAGATTTTTTACATAATAATTTATATAATTTTAAGAAAGTTATTGATTTTAATAAATTAGATTTTATATATACCAAAAATTTTGATCCAGAAAGTGAAGTGCGAAAAAAAGAATGTATTTTAGAAACCATGAGGCGTCTTAGTGATTCTTCGGGGGATATTTATTATTATCAGGAAGAAATATATTCTGGATTAAAACATTATTTTCAATTGTTATTAGAAGAGGCAGAATTTGTTTCTCTTTTAGATGATTTAAAGTTATTAGGGGTAATAATTGTTGATGAGGATAAATATTATTTGCAAGAGTATTATAAGATGGAACATGATATTACTCTTAATTTAAATAAAATTAATAATTTGCCTAAAAAAGAGATTAATGATTTTGAAGGACGGATTTTAGCTTTAGAGAAAACTATTGGGGTATCTTATAATATAGACCAAAAAAAAGCGATAAAAGGAGCTTTAGAAAATCGAATTTCGATCATTTCGGGAGGTCCTGGAACTGGAAAGACAACTATCATTAATGCTATTACAAAATTATATATTGATTATTATAAATTATCTCCAATTGAGGTTTTATCTAGTGTTGCTTTAATTGCTCCAACAGGAAGGGCTAGTAAAAAATTAGCAGAGTCAACACATTTGCCTGCCATGACAATTCATCGTTATTTAAAGTGGAATAAGGATACTAATGATTTTGCAATTAATGAGTATAATAAAAATAATCATACTTTAATAATTGTCGATGAGGTAAGTATGATTGATACTTATATATTTGATTCTTTATTAAAAGGAATAAATACTAATATTCAATTAATATTAGTTGGAGATACATTTCAACTTCCTAGTGTGGGGGCTGGTTTAGTTTTAAATGATTTAGTGGCTTCTCAATTGTTTTCTTATACTTCTTTAGAGACGATTTATCGTCAAAGTAATAATTCTTATATTGCATATCTAGCTAAGGAAATAAAAGAGCATAATTTGAGTGAAAATTTTACGGCTAAAAAAGATGATTATAATTTTTTTGAAACAAATAGTAAGGAGATTACTAAAATAATTAAAGAAATTTGTAAAAAAAGTCAAGAAAAAGGGTTAAAAGTTGATGACATACAAATTTTAGCGCCAATGTATAAAGGAGAAAACGGTATTGATAATTTAAATTTGGCTTTACAGGAGTTATTTAATCCAGCCAAAAAAGATTATAAAGAAATAAGATTAGGGGATATAATTTATAGAGAAAATGATAAAGTTTTACAGCTCGTAAATAATCCTGATTGTAATGTTTATAATGGCGATATTGGATATATTAAAAAAATTGAAGTAAGATTTAATCCCAGAAGAAAAGAAGTAATTATAATTGATTTTGATGGTAATTATGTTGAGTATAATAAAGAAGATTTGTTTATGATAAAACATGCTTATGCTATTACAATTCATAAAAGCCAAGGAAGTGAATTCCCGCATGTAATTATGCCAATTAGTAAAAATTATTATAAAATGTTATATAATAAACTTATTTATACCGGGGTATCAAGGGCTAAGAAAAGTTTAGTTTTGGTAGGAGAAAAGAATTCATTTTTAATGGCAATGAATAATGATTATAGTAGTAATCGAAAAACGACATTAAAAGATGTTTTATTGCATAATTTATAAGAAAAATATCCATAATAAAAGTAAGGATGTGATATTTTTATGAAAAAAATGCTTGCAAGTGTTGGATTTGGTATGGCTTGTGGGGCTGGAGTAACAGCTTATTTATTTACAAATAAGAAAACAAAAAAGAATGCTGATAAATTATTAAATAACATGATGGATGAAGCTAACCAAATGATTGATAAAATGAATTAATAGTTTAATTAAATACTTAATATATTTTGAGTATTTATTTTTTTTTAGTTAAATTTCTGTTGTTTAGAAAGATGATAAATGCTATAATGGAAATAATAGAAAGAGGGAAAAAGATGAAATTAAAAAGTTTTAAGAA
>CAOLUI010000018.1 GCA_948479395.1 uncultured Bacilli bacterium
CCCCAGTAGGGCTAGTGCTCCTAGGGTTAGGAGGGTATTCTTTAGTTTCTTATTTTTCTTAAAACTTTTTAATTTCATTTCTTGTTCCCTCTTTCTATTATTTAAATTATATCATACTTTTTTCTTTTAGAAAAAAAATAAACTAGAAATTTTTCTAATTTATTTAAAACAAGCTTAATTGGCTAGTCTCTGGTAAAGAACCAAATATATTCATACTACGAAGTTTGGTCATTGTAGCTATATTTACTTTACCTCGCATTTGAAAGTCTTCAATACTATAAAATGGTTTAATATTTCTCTCTTCAATAATTTTCGCTGATACTGCATCTCCAAGGCCATCAAGCGAAGCAAAAGGCATAATTAAAGCATTTTCTTCTTCTACCATGATAAAATTTTGTCCATCACTTTTTTCAATATCAATCGTTTTAAAAGAGACTCCTCGACTAACCGCTTCTAAAGCTAATTTCAAAGTTTCTAAAAGCGATGCTTCTTTATTGGTTGCCTCATGTCCCTTACTTTGAATTTCTAATATCTTAGCTTTTATCGCATCATATCCCTTAGTCATACAATCAATATCAAAATCTGTAAATCTTGTACTAAAATAAGTACAATAATAAACTAAAGGTTTATGAACTTTATACCAAGCAATTCGAAAAGCACTAGTTACATATGCTGCCGCATGGGCTTTGGGAAACATGTATTTAATTTTTTGACAAGAAGTAATATACCAATCTGGTATGTTATATTCTTTTAACGTTTCAACAAAACCAGCCCAAGTCTCGGGATCTTTTCCAGCTTTTCCTTTACGGACAAATTCCATTATTTTAAAAGCTTTTATAGAAGGAACCCCTTTATTCATTAATTCAACCATAATATCATCCCGACATCCAATAACATCTTTAAAAGGACAAATATTTTTTTGAATTAATTCTTGCGCATTACCTAGCCATACATCTGTTCCATGAGCAAGACCAGAAATTTTAACAAGTTCCGCAAAAGTTGTTGGTTTAGCATCCTTGACAAGTTGAATCGTAAAAGGAGTTCCAAACTCAGGTACTCCAAGAGTTCCTGTATCACACATAATCTCCTCTTTTGTAACTCCTAAAGCTTTTGTTCCTGTAAATAAAGACATTGTCTTCTTATCATCCAAAGGAACTTTTGTTACATCATCTCCCGTTAAATCTTGAATCATCCTTAACTGCGTAGGATCAGTATGGCCTAAAATATCTAACTTCAAAACATCAGCATCAATAGCATGATAATCAAAATGAGTAGTTCTCCAAGCTTTAGAAGGATCATCAGAAGGAAATTGAAAAGGCGTAAAATCAAAAACTTCCATATAATCAGGAATAACTACTATTCCACCAGGATGTTGTCCTGTCGTTCTCTTACAACCTGTACACCCTTTAGCTAAACGTTCTGTTTCAATATGCCGCATAATAATACCTTTATTCTCACAATAGCCCTTAACATATCCATATGCTGTTTTCTCCGCTACAGTTCCAATAGTTCCTGCTCGGTAAACATTATCAACACCAAATAATACTTTAGTATATTCATGAGCACTGGCTTGATTTAAATCAGAAAAATTAAGATCAATATCAGGAACTTTATCCGCATTAAATCCTAGGAATGTAGCAAATGGTATGTCATGACCATCTTTTTCCATTTTAGTATTACATTTAGGACATTTCTTATCTGGAAGATCAAAACCACAAGAATAATTAACCCCTAAAGCTTCACCATTATCATCTAAAAAAATACTGTGTTTACATTTAGGACAACGATAGTGCGCTGGCATACTATTAACCTCTGTAATTCCCATCATATTAGCCACAAAAGAAGAACCAACTGAACCTCTAGAGCCTACTAAAAATCCTTCATCATTTGAGTGCTTTACTAACTTTTGGGCAATTAAGTAAATAACATCATAATTAGCACCTATAATACCCCCTAACTTTTTATAAGCTAACTTATCTAATTCTTCCTCACTACCTTCTTCTTCTAAATATTTCTTAACCATATCTTTAACTGCTACTTTTCCTTTATTAATTACCTCATGAATTAATTTAAAAGATGCATCCTCATCACTTTCTTCCTCTTTACAGGCATTAATTAAAGCATCACCATATAATTCTTTTGCTAAACGCTCCTCAATATTAAACGGTAAAGGACTACCATAAAGCTCATCAGCTTTTTGATAAACTAATTCTGTCATTGTTTCTACTGAATGAGGAATTTTAGGAGCAAATGGTGCTGGGGTATCAATAATAACTTCAATCTCTTCACACATATCTGCTATTTTATTAGAATTTAAAACCACTATTTCTTCGGCTTCTTCTTCGGTTAAAAAGCCAAAATCTTCTAACATTTCCTCTGTTGTTTTTAAATACATATTAGGAATTTCTAAACCTTTTCGATTCAAAGGATGAAGTTTACCATTAAACTTTTGGTTAACAATAATTTCTCGATAAATTTTATCTTCTTTTTTTAAATTATGTACATCTCCTGTTGCCACTACTGGTTTTCCCGCTTCTTTAGCAATTCTTATAATTCTTTTTAAATAATTTTCGGCTTCTTCTCTACTTTTAAATCTTGCCTCTGCTCCAATAAGATGAGAAAAGATACTAATAGGTTGCACTTCTATATAATCGTAAAAATTCATCATATTTACTAACTCTTCATCATCTAAAGATTTAGCTTTATCAAAAACTTCCCCATTAATACAACCTGACCCAATAAGTAAACCGTCTCTCAAGCTTTCTATTTCTTTACGCGGAATTTTCGGTTGTTCATTTTTATATAAATATTTAGTATTAGCAATAGAAATAATTTTAAACAAATTTTTTAAACCATTTCTATTTTTGGCAATCATAGTGGCATGAAAAGGATAAGAAAAACGTACTAAAGATTCCATATCAATATTAGCTAGTAAATCACTAGTTGTAGAAATATTTTGATCATAAAAAGCCTTGCTCATCTTATAAAAAGCTAATGCTGTTCCCTCAGCATCATAGTCAGCACGATGATGACGATCTTCATCCCAAGGAATATCTAACTTTTTAGTCAAAGTTTGTAATTTATGATTATTCCATTCTGGATGAAGCATTCGAGCCATACTCATTGTATCAACAACAGTTCGTTCAAATTCTCCTAAATTATACTTATTACAAGCAGCCTTCATAAATGAAATATCAAATTTAGCATTATGTGCCACCATCGGAAAATCTTCTGCCCACTCTAAAAATCTTTTTGTAACATTTTCTTCGGTATCACATCCCTTTACCATTTCATCAGTAATAAAAGTAAGTTCCGTAATTTTTTTAGGTATCGCACGATGAGGATCAATCAATTCATCAAAACGATCAATAATCTTCCCCGCTTGAATTTTAACAGCACCAATTTCAATCATTTGATCACTTCCGGCATAAAAACCCGTGGTCTCTGTATCAAATACAACAAATGTTTCTTCTAATAAATTAAATTCCCGATTATTAAAAATAATATCTACATCATCATTAACGATATTCATTTCCGCTCCATATAAAGCTTTAAAACGTTCCTTTCCTTCCTTCCCTTTATTAATTGCCTCTACAGTATGATACACCTCGGGAAAAGCTTGACAACAGTTATGATCAGTTATCGCTACAGCTTTTTGGCCAATACTTGCTGCGTATTTCACAATATTAAGAGGATTTTTTTGTTCATAAGGAACTACTGAATCCATTGCACTCATCATTGTATGCAAATGTAACTCAACTCGAGTATTTTCTCTACTTTCTTTTACAACTTCTTCCTTCGAATCAATTGCTTCATATTTTCTTACTTTTAAAACTAAATCTTTACTGAATGTATCAAACTCTACACTCCCTTTAAAACGATACCAAGCCCCTTCTTTTATATCACCTAAAGCCGCCTTAAAATCACCCTTATCTTTTTTAAAGATTTTGGCCAACAAACTATTAGTTTTATCACTAATTTTTAAAGTAATAATATTTATCTTTTCATGTTCTAAAGTATCTATTCCAAAAACATAAGCCTCTATTATAATACTTTTAACATCCCCCATAATATTATTAATTGCCACTACTTCTCCCTCTATCGACTTTTCTTGTTTTATATTCTTTGGTGGAATTAATTCCATAACATTTTCTTTATTTTGTTCTTTTTCTAATTCATTTTTTACTAAATTATGTAATTCTTCATTAAGGACACTAGTTAATTCATACTCTCCTAAACCATAAGAAAATAATCTTTTACAAATTGTTTTACTCTCTTTTTTTACTTCTAATTCTTCTAACTTTGTCCCTACTTCTATTGTAATTATTTCATCTTCTATAGAAATTTTTGAATCTTTTAAAGTAATTAGAGAAGGTCTTTTTTCTCCTAACTCACTTATTAATTCTTTTAAATAATTTAAAACCATTTCACTCTCTATATTTTCATATTCAAAAATAATTAAACATTTCTTTTCTTTTTTTATCCCTTTAGAAGCACATTCTAATAACTTATTTACAAATTCAAATGGTATTACTTCTTTATTCTTTAAATAGACTTTAAACAAATCTTTTTCTTTTAAATAAATTACTTTTTCGATTACTGTATTTAAAAAATATTCTTGTTCTAAAAAATCAATACTTTTAAAAAAACGTTCTAAATCATTTGCCACATAACCACCTACTATCTTTTAATTATGTTATTAACATTAACTTGATATTTATCATATCTTTTTGTTACTCGCCCTTGAAACTCCGCTATATCTTTTACTTTTAAATCATCTAATAATCTAATTTGTTTCGCAAAAACTACAAAATTTCCAATCCCCGTTTCATCACTTGCTTCTATAAAAGCCATTTCTTCTTGATTTTTTGTTTTAATTCGCCTAATATTTTCAATTAAAACTACACACTTTATATATTTATCAAAAAAAGAAGCAATATTAAATATCTTAACTAAATTTTTATCTTGATATTTACTTGCTGGATGATTACTTATATAAAAACCATAACTATTATATTCTAATTTATTTTCATCAATTATTTCTTCTACTTCTTTCATTTTTGGTTCTGAAATTAAAGACTCATCAACCGAACTCGCTATCTCAGCATAATTTAATACAATTGCTAAATTGGCTTTTAACTGGGCAATACCTCCAAAATCGCGAAAAATTCCGGCATTTATTAAATTTTCTAATATTCTTTCATTAATGTTTTTATTATACATTCTTTTAACAAAAGAAATAAAATCTTTAAATAGGCCATTTTCTTCTCTTTCTTCTATAATACTCTTAATTGTTATATTACTTATTCCTTTTATAATCGAAAATGATAAAATAATTTCTTCATTTTTTAAATAATAACTATCATAACTTATATTAACACTAGGTTTCACAATTTTCAAATTTAATTTTTTCGCTTCTAAAAGATATTCACTCGTCTTTATTTCACTTCCAATACTCATATTTAAGAGATTAGTTATAAAATATTTAGGAAATTTTACCTTTAAATAAGCCATTTGATAACCTACTAAAGCATAAGCCACTGAATGAGATTTATTAAAACCATAATTAGCAAATTTTAATATTAAATCATATAATTCTTTAGCATGCTTCCCATACCCATTATTAGTAGCTCTTTTTATAAAATTAGCTTCTTCCTTTAATAATATATCTTTTTTCTTTTTACTCATGGCTCTTCTTACTAAATCAGCTTCAGCAAAACTATAATTAGCCACTAAAACTAAAATTTGCATAACTTGTTCTTGATAAACAATAATTCCTTCTGTTTCTTTTAAAATAAATTCTAGTTCTGGAATTATATAATTTATTATTTCTCTGCCTTCTTTTCTTTTAATAAATAAATCAATATTATCCATTGGTCCTGGTCTATAAAGCGCAATAGAGGCGACAATATCATTAAAAGAAGTGGGCTTTAACTTTTCTAAAAAACTTCTCATTCCTCCACTTTCAAATTGAAATATACCTGTTGTATCTCCTCGCGCAAAAATTTCTAAAACTTTTCCATCATTCAAATTTATATGCGCTAAATTAAGATGTCTTCCCGTATCTTTATATATCAAATCTAAAATATTAGCAATAATAGTTAAATTCTTAATCGCCAATAAATCCATTTTTAAAAGACCTAACTCTTCTAAATATTCCATTGTAATACCCGTAGAAATATTGTCATTATTTTTTCTAATTGGAATAACTTCATCTAATACCGTTTTAGATATTACAACCCCTGCAGCATGAGTAGAAATATTTTTCTTCAAGCCTTCTAATTTCAAAGCAATTTTATAAATATTTTGAAATTCTTGATTTTTTCCAATAATACTTTTAACACTTTCTTGGTCTAAATTTTCTTTCAAACTTAAATTAGCATTTATCTTTTTTAATAAAGATTCTATTATCTCTTCTTTTTGAATAACCCGCGCAACTTCTCTTAAAACTAACTTACTTTTTAAGGTTGCAAATGTCATTATCGATGCCACTTTATCATAACCATATCTTTCTTTAATATAAGAAATTACCATCTGTCTTTTAGTATTTTCAAAATCAATATCAATATCGGGCATTGTTACTCTCTCAGGATTTAAAAATCTCTCAAATAATAAATTATATTTTAAAGGATCTATATCTGTAATCCCCAAAGTATAACAAACCAAAGAACCTGCAGCACTTCCTCTTCCTGGCCCTACAAAAATATTATTCTTCTTAGCATATAAAACATAATCATACACAATTAAAATATAATCCGCAAAACCCATTTTATTAATAACTTCTAACTCATAATTTAATCTTTCCAAATATTTAGTCGTTACATTTCCCTCTAAGCGTTTCTTTAATCCTTTTTTACTTAAACTTTCTAAATATTCTTTCGAATTATCTATTTCTAAACTATATTTAGGCATATGACTAATATCTTTTGGAATTACTACATTTAATAAATCACTAACTTTCTTTGTTGATTCTATATCTTCTTGCCTAACATCTAAATGATAACAATTAGCATCAAAACTTTGAAATTCATAAGTAGACACTTTTTCATCTCGATAAATCATTTCCAAATAATTTAAATATTTAGTATCCTCTTTTTTTAATGCCCTTATTTCATTAACATACACAATATTAGAAGAAATAAGTAAAGCTTCAACTTTTTCTTTTTCATTTTGATATCCAATAAAAGAATCCTCAAAAATATCCCTAATTTCTTCATACAAACTCAAAGAACTAAAAGGAATAATAAGTAATATATCTTGATCATATTTCTTCAAATCTTCTAATTCTAAATGACGCTCTGTTTTAAACGTATTTAACTTCAATAAATTTTGATATCCTTGATAATTTTTAGCATACAAATACAAATGATATGAATTTACAATAATATCTAACCCAATAATTGGTTTTATATTATTCTTAAGACACTTATCATAAAACTCCATTGTCCCGTATAAAAATTCATCACAAATAGCACAAGCTGATATTTTATTTTCCCCTAAAAAAGTCATTAAATTATCGATTTTAATTGTGCTTTTAAGTAAACTATAATCTGTTGTAACTTTTAGCGGAATATACATAAAATACCTCCTGTTATACAAATATTATATCATCACTTTATATATAAATTAAATATTAATTTAATGACTAAAAATAAAAACCATGATTTTACTCATAGTTTAATTACAAACATTTTTATTCAACTTTTAAAACAAATGGCAAAGTACTAGAACCATTATTTCCGTCATTTATTTTTATTTCAGATTTTAAATATACTGATGGATGAACTTCATACACAAGAGTTGTATCACGATCGAATACATATCCACTATATACAGATAAAATACCAATACTATTAGAAAAAGATGGCGTCAACGTCCATTGATTACTACTACTTAACAACCAGTCATTATTTGTACAATCACTTGCTGAAATCCAATTATGCAATGTCTTTTCTAAACATGCCACTCTATTCGTTGTAGCACCTCCACTAGTGGCATATCCATAATCACTTGGGTACATTAATCCAACACGCCCTGTCCATATCGTTGGTCTTCCACTAGATACTTTACTCCCTCTTTCATATTGATAACTTAATTCAGGCGTTAAAGCGTCACTACCACCTAAGTTCCATACTACCTCACTTATCATACTCTTAGCTTCTTCTGTTAAACCTGTAGAATTAAAATCACATGAAACTGTTTTTCCATAAGCGCCATTAGGACAAGTGCCACTTGTTTTACTATAAAATGCTCCTTCATTTAAGACTTTTTGTAAAGGACTTTTAGTCCAATCATTAATTCCAGATACTCCTGTATTATCCCAACTAAACTTTCCAATACTTTCACTTCTTATTAATTTAACTTTATCAGATTTACTACCATCAGAATTTTTAATATCTTTCATTACTCCAATTATCCGCCATAATTCTCCATTAAATTGCACATAATTATTAGGATTTTTTCCTATATATCTAAAATTTCCAAAATCATCTTCTACTATTTCTTCTGATGTCCTAGATAATCTCTTTAAATATCCAGCAAAACTATTATCCTCAAAATCTATATTACAGCTTATTTCTGGATTATTATTCGCATTTATATTTACTAGTCCCCACAATTCTTTGTTCCATTCTGCTGTAACACCATTTTCACATATTACACTATTCACCTTTAAATTGCTTTCTTTACTCGGAAAAGAATCCGTCCTTTTTTCGCCATCCATTGTATAACTTATTTCACTTTTTGGCTTTTTTCCAACTAAATTATACCTATCTTTATATAAGATACCGCTCTTATACGCTACAAGACCCCCCCCCCAGGATAGCTGTTAATCCTAGTGCTAGGAGGGTATTCTTCAATTTTTTATTTTCCTTAAAACTTTTTAGTTTCATCTTTGATTCCCTCTTTCTATTATTTAGATTATAGCATTTATCTTTTTTCTTAACAATAAAAAATTAAAAGAAAATTATTCTCTACTTTCTTCATTAGAATTTGACTTATTACATATATTATGATAAAGTTTTAAAAGAAATTAAATCAAATGGAGGTGTAATTTATGGCAGTTAATATATCAAAAAAGAAACCTTTAACCATAAATAAAAGAAGTAAAGCTTGTAATGCTACTAAAAGTAAACAAAAACCAAACTTACAAAAAAAAGTAATTGATGGTAAATCTGTTTTAATTACCGCGAGAGAAGCTAAAAAAAGAGTAGCCTAAAAAAGATCAAAGAAAATAAATTCTTGATCTTTTTTATTTTAATTTACAAATTTGCTCATCATAATCCGCCTGTTCGCAAACATATGAACCAGCAACAATGATATCTAATTTATCTTTATCTGTTTTTCTTAAAACCTTATCAGTTATTCCACCATCAATGCTAATTTTAAATTTATGTGAATTTTTTTGTTTTATTTTATATAATTCTCTTATTCTCTCTTTAGAATTCAAAATAAACTCTTGACCCCCATACCCCGGAATAACTGAGATTATTAATACTAAATCAATTTTATCTAAAAAAGGTTTTATTTCATTTATTTCTGTAAAAGGATTAATCGCTATTCCTACTTTAATATCTTTAGATTTAATATATTCAATTATATCATCAGGATTAGCAGATGCCTCAAATGCAAAAGTTATATATTCTGGTTTTAAATAAGCAAATACATCAATATAAGATTTTAAATGTAACGTCATTAAATGAACATCTTTAGGCTTTTTACTATTTTTTAAAATTTCCAACTTTTTTTTATCAAATATGGTTTTATTATTGACAAACAATCCATCCATAACATCAACATGAATATAATCTGCTTTTGAACTAGTAATTAAGTCGATTGTTTTTTCAAAATCACATTTACTTTTCAAAAAAGATATTGACGTTTTCATATAATCCCTCTTTAAACTTTCTTTATAAATTCTATATAATTTTCATAACGTGATTTTAATATTTCACCTTTTAAAACTGCTTCTTTAACTTGACAATTTTTCTCTTTATGATGTCGACAATCCTTATATCCACAAGTATAATTGAAAAATTCAATAAAACTTTTTTTAACATCCTCTTCCTTACAATCTTTAAAATCTATACTAGAAAATCCTGGAGTATCAGCAATAAAAAAATCTTTAATTTTAAATAATTCTACATGACGTGTTGTATGTTTTCCTCTTCCCAAAGAAAGAGAAATTTCATCAGTTTTTAAATTCAAATTTTTATTTAATTTATTTAATAAACTACTTTTACCAGCTCCAGTTTGTCCAGTAATAACCACTATTTTATTTTTTAAAGCTTTTTTTATCTTAGCTAAATTTTTATTATTCATTACTTGATATCCTATTTTTTTATAATACTTCATGATCTTTTTAATTTCTTTTTTTTCTTCTTTTAAGAGTAAATCTAACTTAGAAAAACAAATAATTGGCTCAATTTTATTTATCGAAATTATAGATATCATTTTATCTAAAAGATTTAAAGATAAATTAGGCTTTTTTACGCTAACAATAATTAAAGCACTATCAACATTAGCAATCATCGGTCTATTTAAATAATTTCTTCGAGATAAAATTTTCATTAAATATTTATTTTCATAATCAATTTCACAAAAATCCCCAACTAAAGGTGTTATATTATCACATCTAAATTTTCCTCTCGCTTGACAATCAATAACCTCATTATCTACTTTTACACTATATAAATTGCTAATAATTCTTACAATTTTGCCTCTTTTTAACATAATCCAGCAATTCTTGCAGCTTCACTACAATCATCAATATCATCTTCTTTAGGTGCATCCGCAATTTTTATTGTTAAACTTTGACCTGAAATAATTGTATAATCTTTTGGTTTACTTTGATAAAAAATAGTCCCATCTGTATAATCAGAAGTTGTTACATGTTCAACATTCAAAGCAATATTATACTCTGTACAAAATGCTTCTACATCATCAATAGTGAAAGTCCCATCTGTAAAATCTGGATATTTACTTACTACATTAGGAATATATAAAGTTATAGTATCCCCAATAGATAATTTTTCATCCTTTTTTACTGATTGTTCTATAATTGCGCCATCTTTATATTTAGTCGCATCATCAACATCCTTTTTCTCTACTAAAACTTGTAAACCTAAAGCTTCTAAAGCTCCCTTAATCTCTAAATAATTCTTTCCCATATAGTCTTCAATTGTAATTTTAGTATCTCCAATTGAAACGTATAAAGTAATCTCTGTATTTTTTGTTCGTTTACTATTAGCAGCCGGATTAGTCTTAATTATATTTCCTTCTTCTATTTCACTAGAAGATTGTTCTTGTTGTTCATCACTAATTTTAAATCCACTATCTTGTAATTTCTTTATTGCTTCATTAACACTCATATTTGTAACATCGGGCACACTTATTTCTTTTCCATTAGTAATAATCGGCACTAATAAAACTAAAGAAGTAATTACTACTACTAAACCTGTAAATATAGAGGCTAAAATAATCAATAATTTATTCTGTTTTTTTAAATCACTTTTTGTTATTTGCTTTGCTATAGGCGATTCTCCTTCATTATCTTTTTTTTGCGTTTCTTTTAACATTTTCGACACCTTCGTATCATCAAAATTATTTTCTGGATATTTAAATTCCACTCTTTTTTCTCTTAAACGATTATCATCTAAACATGTTTTCAAATCCTCATGCATTTCTCTCGCATCAACATAACGGTTTTTCGGATTCTTAGCTGTTGCTTTAATAATTATATTTTCAATACTATTAGGAAGATTAGGTAATTCCTCTTTTATATTAGGAATAGGATCTTTCAAATGCTTTAATGCTATTTCAACAGCATTTTCACCTTTATAAGGTAAATTACCCGTTAATAATTCATACATAACTATTCCCATTGAATAAATATCACTTTGTAAACTGGAACCTTTACCACTTGCTTGTTCAGGTGGAATATAATGAACACTGCCCATAACTGAATTAGTTTGCGTAAGTTGAGTAGCATTCATCGCCATCGCAATTCCAAAATCCGTAATTTTAACTAAACCATTTTCTAAAATCATTATATTTTGCGGTTTAATATCACGATGAATTATATATGAATCATGAGCTACACTCATTCCATCCGTAATTTGAAGCATAATATCTACAACTTCACTAACAGTTAATTTCCCTCGTTTTTTTATTAACTCTTTTAAATGCTTCCCTTCAATATATTCCATGACAATATAATAATCCCCATTATCTTCTCCGACATCATAAACCTCAACTATATTTGGATGATTAAGTGAACTAGCAGATAAAGACTCTCTTTGAAAACGACGGACAAATTTTTCATCACTAGCTAAATCTCCACGTAATAATTTTACCGCTACATTTCTATCTAGTATGGTATCATAAGCTAAATAAACATTAGCCATTCCTCCTTCACCAATACTCTTAATAATCTGATAACGATCACTAATCTTTTGCCCCTTCATTATCATTCTTCTTCACCACTTTCTTTAATAAGATAAGCTATCGAAATATTGTCAGTCCCACCTCTTGCATTACATTTGCGAATTAATTTAATAATTTTTTCCTCTATTTCCAATGTTTCATCATTTAATACTCTCTCAATTTGTTCAATAGTTAGCATATTAGTAAGTCCATCACTACATAAAAGGATAGCTTCACTCGTTAAATCAACATCAAAAATATCTAGTTCAGCTTTTTCTGCTGCCCCTAAAGCCTTCATTAAAACATTCTTTTTTGGATGATTTAAAGCTTCTTCTTCCGTTAAATCTCCTGCTTTAACTAATAAATTTACTAAAGTATGATCATGAGTAACTTTATGAAGACGCCCATTTTTTAAAACAAAACCCGATGAATCTCCAATATTACCAAAAATCAAATATTCTTTAGTCAATAAAGCTAATACCAATGTAGTTCCCAAACCTGTTGAATCCGGATTAACTTGCGCATATTCTACAATTTCTTTATTTATTTCATTAATATTATCATTTAACCAATTTACTGCATCTAATTTAGATCCCACTGAAGCAATATGGCTAAATCTCTTACCTAAATGGGTTACAGCAAGACTTGATGCTACTTCACCAGCTCTGTGTCCTCCCATTCCATCAGCAACCATTAAAAGATATTCGTTACTTGAATTTTTTAAAATTGTTACACTATCTTCATTATGACTTCTAACTCGTCCCGCATCGGTTAAATAGAACGCTTTCATCTCTCCACCTCTTTGCTTCGTAACTGACCACAAGCAGCAGATATTTTGCTGCCAAATTCTTTTCTAATAGTAACATTTAAACCTTTTTCTTTTAAAATTTGACAAAATTTAGCAATTCTTTTTGGCGTACTTTTTTTAAATTCCAAATGATTTGTTTCATTATAAGGAATCAAATTAACATAAACATTCATTCCTTTTAACAGAATTGCCAACTCTTTTGCACAATCATCACTATCATTTATCCCTTTTAGCATAACATATTCTATGGTTACTCGTCTATTAGTATATTCAATATATTCCTTAATACTACATATTAATTGACTTATACTGTACACTTTATTTACTTTCATTAATTTATTTCTAATTTCATCATTCGGTGCATGTAAAGATATTGCCAAATTTATTTGAATATCTCTTTTCATCAAATCCTGTATTTTAGGAACCAAACCACTTGTTGATAAAGTAATATGCCTTATTCCTAGTTGTAATCCTTTACTATCATTTATAATATCAATAAAATCCATAACATGATCATAATTATCTAAAGGCTCTCCAATCCCCATAATAACCACACTAGAGACTCTTTTTTTAATTTCTTCTTCAATTAAAATTATTTGCGCTACCATTTCAAAAGTTTCTAAATTACGTACCTTTTTTAAACGGCCACTCTCACAAAAAGCGCACCCCATATTACAACCTATTTGACTTGATACGCATACACTAATCCCATAATCATGAAACATGACAACTGCTTCAATAAAATTATGATCAAAAAGTTCAAATAAATATTTATGAGTTAATTCATCACATTCTTTTTTGACTATTCTAGGCATTTCAAAAGAATAATCTTCTAATAACCTCGCCCTTATTTCCTTTTTTAGATTACTCCAATCATCAACATTTTTCTCTCTTTTTTGATAAAGCCATTCAAAAACTTGTAATGCTTTAAAAGTCTTTTCCCCATTTTCCAAAAAATAATTTTCTAACTTTTTTCTGGTTATCCCATAAATATTTATCATAAAAAATTCACCTTGCATATTATATCATCTTTAAAACTAAATTAAAAATTAGAAACTATTTTTCTTTATATAATAATTCATATGCTTCATTTCTTCTTCGAATACTAATACTTTCAATACTTTCCTCATTTTCTTTAACAGTTATTTCTAACTCTTCTTCATCTTGATTTAAATTATAATCATAAATCGTCTTATTTTCTTCTTCAGTTACAATTACATCTTTCTCTGCTATTTGTCTCAAAATACCAATAACATAATTTAATTCTAATAAAGAAGCATCAATATCATCATATAAATTAGTAATCTCCTTATCCTTATCTATTCCAACTTGATAAGTTTTTTGGCCAATAATTTTATACTTTATAATTTCATCTTCTGTTTGTTTATATCCTGTAACTATCAAATCTTCCTTTGTACCTTCAAACTTAACTTTTTCCCCATTCTTATTAATTAAATAAACAAAATCATAATTATTAGTTATAAGTTTATCCAATTTTTCATAATAACTTAATCCATCTTGTTTATCATTTTTTTCTATTTCATCTACTGAATTAATTATTGTTTCATTTTCTTCTTTTTTATTTGAATTTAATACATAAGCGGCTCCCATTAAAAATGCTAAAACAATAATCCATATTCCTAATACCTTTAATGCTTGTAATCTTTTATTATCTTTATTTTTCACTATTATCACCTATTTACTCTTTTATTTTGCAATTCTTCTCTCTGACCATTTAAATAATCACCAATATTCATAATCTTTTTGCCAAAAGGTTTTATTTTTTCTAAATAAATGATTCCATCCCTACAGGATATTCCTAAACTTTTTTTGCTTATTTTCTCTATTACTCCGACTTCTTTTACTGTTTCTGTTTTAAAAGAAGCCTCTAAAACTTTAATTTCTAAATTATCTAACTTAAAATAAGCAAGAGGCCACGGATTTAATCCTCTGATCTTATTAATTATTTCTTTTCCCGAAAGAGAAAAATCTAATAACTCGTCTTCTCTTTTAATATTAAAAGCATAACTAGCTTCATCATTATTTTGTTTTAATCGTTTGTTTGTTTTATTAATAATACTAGGTAATGTTTCAATTAAAAGACTAGCTCCCATATCAGCTAAAATTTCATGCAAAGTTCCTACATTATCCGTCTTTTTAATACTATATTCTCTTTGACTAATTATGTCTCCTGTATCCATTTCTTTATCCATATACATGATAGTAATCCCTGTTTTTTCTTCCCCATTTATTAAACACCAATGA
Organism: uncultured Bacilli bacterium; assembly: GCA_948479395.1. Taxonomy (GTDB): domain Bacteria; phylum Bacillota_I; class Bacilli_A; order RF39; family UBA660; genus MGBC108787. The sequence continues at coordinate 15,497 of CAOLUI010000018.1, forward strand.
ATAGGGGCCCCTCCTCGATATTTAGGTAAAAGAGAAGCATGGACATTAATACAACCACATTGAGGATATTCTAAAATACTTTCTGGTATAATTTGGCCATAAGCACAAGTAATTATAATATCAGCCTCAGTTTTTAAAATAAATTCATAATCATTTCTTATTTTTGTTGGCTGAAACACTGGAATATTATTTCTTTCAGCTTCTACTTTTACTGGACTTTTTGTTATATTTTGTTTTCTTCCTACTAACTTATCTGGCTGAGTTACAACCAAAACTACCTGAGTATTCTCCACTAATTTTTTTAAAACAGGAACTGCAAAAAGAGGAGTTCCCATAAAGATAACTTTAAGATTTTTCAAAACAAATCACCTCTACACTAATCCAATTATACTACACTTTTATTCATTTTCCCAAATTAATTAAATATTTAATGGACTCATATCAATTTCCAAATTAACTTTATTATTTAAAACAAACATTTTATCTAAATCATTTAAAACCTTGACTAACTTATCATCAAAACGATACTTAATAATAATTCCAAAACGATAAACATTATTTACCTTAAACACATTGGCCGTTGTTGGTCCTAAAACTAAAGATTTTTCGTCAATATTTCTTCTTAAATAACTCACCACTTTTATCGCTTCTTTACTGCACAATTCATAATCTTTACTCATTACTTTTAAACTCACTAAATAATAATAAGGAGGATACTTTAATTTTTTACGAATATTCATCTCATAATTATAAAATTTTTCATAATTTTGTTCTGCTGCACATTTCAATACAAAATTATCTTTGTTAAATGTTTGAATAACAACATTCCCGACAGTATTACTTCTTCCCGCTCTGCCAGCCGCTTGATATAGTAAAGCAAAAGTTTTTTCTCCACTTCGAAAATCAGGTATATTTAAAGTTGTATCAGCGTTTATAATACCAACTACCGAAACTAAAGGAAAATCAAGTCCTTTACTAATCATCTGTGTTCCTACTAAAATATCATATTCATGATTTTTAAACTTTTCAATTATTTTTTCATGGCCATTTTTCTTATTTGTTGTATCCGCATCCATTCGTAAAACCTTTAAATTAGGATATAATTTTTTTATCTCTTCTTCTACTTTTTCTGTTCCATAACCATAAAAATTTAAATCTTCCTGACATTTAGGACACTTATTTTTCTTAAAAATTGTATAACCACAATAATGACAACGCAAATTATCCTTTGATTTATGATACGTAAGCGTAATATCACAATTAGGACATTTATACGTAAATCCACAATTACCACATGTAATAGTAGTTGAAAATCCTCTTCTATTTAAAAGTAGTATAATTTGTTCTTCCCGACTTATAGCACTCTCAATTTCAACCATCAATCTTTCACTAAACAAATAATTGCCTTTTTTTATTTCTTCTGCCATATCAACAATAATACAATTAGGTAAAGAAGCATTATTAACTCTCTTTTCTAACTTTAACAATTTATATATATTCTTACCCGCTCTAGCCATCTTCTCAAGCGTTGGTGTAGCACTTCCAAGGATCACGGGAATATTATTAAGCTCTGCTCTAAACTCTGCCACATCAATAGCATTATATTTAGGAGAATTTTCTTGTTTATAAGAATCTGAGTGTTCTTCATCAATAATAATAATTCCTAAATTCTTTAAAGGAGCAAATACTGCACTCCTAGCTCCTACTACTATTTTAGCTTCTTCTCTTACTATTTTACGCCATTCATCAAAACGTTCCCCATCTGATAATCCACTGTGTAAAAGCGCTACATTTCCACCAAAACGAGCTTTAAAATTAAAAACAAATTGCGGCGTCAAACTAATTTCTGGAACTAAAACAATCGCCGTTTGATTATTTTTTATAACTTCTTCAATTACTTGCATATATACTTCAGTTTTCCCACTACCAGTTACCCCATATAATAAATATTTTTGAAACTTTCCCAAATTACTAGTTATTTCTTTAAAAACCTTTAATTGTTCTTCATTTAAAACTTTCTTTTGCTTATCTAAAACATTTATTTCCTTTAAACGATAAACTTCCTCTTCTTCTTCCCTAATAATTTGCTTTTTTAATAAAGTATTAACACTTGATAGTGATATTAAACTCGCTTCTTTTTTTAAAGCAGAACCATCACTTATTAAATCAATTATCTCCTTTTGTTTTTTACTACTACAAAGACTAAGAGCTTTATCATAAGCCATATTTAAAACTAAATTTATTTGATATTTTTTATTTATATTAGTTTTAATTGAGGCCTTTAACGCTTTGGGAAGCATTACTTGAATTGAAGACGACATACTACACAAAGTACTTTCTCTAATAAATTCTCCAATCTTAATTAATTCTTCATTTAAAACAATCTCTTCATCAACAATATCTATTATTTCTAAAACTTTAATATCATCTTTAGGTCTTGAATTTATTTTTAAAATAAACCCTTCCAAAACTCTTTTATTAAATGGTACTTTTACTCTTTTTCCCACTGCAATCTGCTTAACTAAATTTTTAGGTACTATATATGTATATGTTTGATCAGTATGTTTATTTTTTAATTCAAGCAAAACATCAATATACATTTTAATCACCATCTTTATTATATCAAAATATAAAACAAATTAAAAAATAAGTATTATTCATACCTATTTGTTAACTTAATAATCTTTATTTCAAAACAAATGGTGAAGTACTTGAGCCTACTCCCACGTTCTCTATCCCTACACTCGAATTTAAATATACCGATGGATTTGTTACATATAAAGCTACAGTTTTTTCTGCACTTACATTACCATTCCTATGGAAAGAAAAAACTTTGCCACCATCAGAAGAATATGGCATTATTGTCCACTGATATTCGTTTTTATACAACCAGTCATTATTCTTACAATCACTTATACTAATTCCATCCCAACTAGCTAACCTTGTATTTAAACATGTACTTCTATCTGTTATAGAACCTCCACTTGTTGCATATCCATAATCACTTGGATACATTAACCCTACTTTTCCTGTCCATGTCGTTGGTCTTCCTGTATATACTTTCGTTCCTCTTTCTGCTTCATAAAAATTTTTAGGTGATGAATAATTAGCAGACCCACCTAAATTCCATACTACCTCACTTATCAAACTTTTGGCATTTTCTGTAAGACCGTACTACTAAAATCACATGAACCATGTGCATAATATTCATTTGGACATGTCCCATTTGTTCTATTCCAGTATGCTTCTTCATTTAATACTTTTTGTAACTCACTTTTACTCCAATCATTAGTATCACTGTAATTATCAAAAGCATATTTACCTATACTCTCACTTCTGATTAATTTGACTTTGTCAGACTTGCTTCCATCAGCATTCTCGATGTCTTTCATGATTCCGATTATTCGCCATAATTCATTATTGAACTGGACATAATTGTTAGGATTTTTTCCAATATATCTTAAATTGCCAAAGTCATCTTCCACTATCTCATCTGAATAGTTAGACATCATTTTGACATAATCTACAAGTGTTCCTTCATATGTAAAATCAATATTACAACTTATTTCAGAGTTATTATTGGAATTTATATTTACTAGCCCCCATAATTCATTATTCCACTCCGCTGTTACTCCATCTTTACAGATCACATTACTTACCTTTAAGCCACTTTCTTTTGTGGGAAAAGTATTTTTATATTTATTTCCATTTATAGTAAAAGCTATCTCATTTGTTTGTTTTGTTACACTAAAAACATCTCTATCACTCTCATATAAGTTATTACTCTTATATGCTACAAGACCCCCCCCCAGGATAGCTGTTAATCCTAGTGCTAGGAGGGTTTTCTTTAGTTTTTTATTCTTTTTAAAACTTTTTAATCTCATTTTTTCCCTCTTTCTATTATCCCAATTTTATCATATTCAAATTTCTTTGCCAAGAAAAATTTTTTTTACTTATTTTAATCTAAATGGAGAGGTACTCGAACCATCGTTACCTACTAATATTTTTAATTCAGAATTCAAATAAACTGTGGGATACACATTATTTGCATTTTTAAGAATGTATGAATCCATTACCATTCTATTTGTGGCTATCTCTACTACACCCGAAAAAGATTTTCTTGAAGTCATTGTCCATTTATTATTATTGAGCCAGTTATTATTATAACAATCACTTAATCTATAAATTTCAAATAATTTAGTATCTAAACAAGTAGTTCTATCTGTTGTAGACCCTCCACTTGTCGCATATCCATAATCACTTGGGTATATTAAGCCCACACGCCCTGTCCATGTCGTTGGATGTCCACTATATACATCTGTTCCTCTTTCGGAATTATAACAATCTTTTGTATTGGGAACATCATAAGTACTTCCTGAAATATCTCCCAAGTTCCACACACTTTCACTTATCATGCTTTTAGCCTCTTCAGTTAATCCTGTATTACTAAAATCACATGTATCTACGTCTAATCTTGATCCATATTCACCATATAGACAATTGCCACTTGTTCGATTATAATATATTCCTTCATTTAACATCTTCTGTAAAGCACTATTTTTCCAATTATTTTCGCCATAAGTTTCATCTGAACTTTTGGCATTATTCCATGGAGAATATTTTAAATTCTCATTTCTTATTAGTTTAATTTTATCTGACTTTGTTCCATTTGGATTTTCAACGTCTTTCATGACTCCGATTATCCGCCATAATTCATTATTAAATAATACATAATTATTAGGATTGGCTCCAATGTACCTTAAATTGCCATAATCATCTTCCACTAACTCACTTGATTCTAAATTCTTTAAATATTCTATTAATGTTGGTTCTTTAAAATCAACACTGCATTTTACTTTTGGTTGTTTTAAATTGAGAATAATTTGCCAATTTTCATAATCCCATTTTCCAATTGCAGTTTCACCACAATCTATTTTTACAAAATAATTTTGCGTTTTCTCAGGAACTTCGTTTACTGATGTTCCGTTAACTTTAATAGCTAATTCTAAATCATTACTTCTAAAATTAGGTATCTTTCCTCTTAAAATATTATAACTTTTTG
>CAOLUI010000019.1 GCA_948479395.1 uncultured Bacilli bacterium
ATTCCCCCCCCCCAGTAGGGCTAGTGCGCCTAGGGTTAGGAGGGTTTTCTTTAGTTTTTTATTCTTCTTAAAACTTTTTAATTTCATCTTTGATTCCCTCTTTCTATTATTTCAATTATAACATACTTTCTTATTTTAGAAAGAAAAAAATATTAATCCCATTATAGATTAATATTTATAAAATTCTTTTTTATTCAGGATTTTTTAAGTTATTAATTTCTTCTAAAGATAAGTTAGTTATTTTTGAAATCTCTTCTAAGGAAATTTTAGAAATTAGTTTTTTAGCTATTTCTATTTTAGCTTCTCTTTTCCCCTTTTTTAGCCCCTCTTCTAATCCCTTTTTCATCGCATAAACTTTACTTTCCTCTAACTCTTGCTTTTTGGCTTCTTCATAATCATAATATCCTTCAAATTCTGGATCACTTGATAATTCTTCAATAGTTCTTATTGCGGCCATATATTTTTCATCCCCTTTATAAATTTCCTCTAATTCTTTAATCGTTTTTAATTTTAAAAACTTACCAAATTTTTTTAACTCTTCGTCTATATTATATTGAGTATTATTTAAATTTTCAAGTATTAAATGGATTGAATTATATAAATTGTTTTCTATATTTCCTTCTTCATCTCTAATTTTAAAATTTATTAAGGGTTTTTTGGTTTTATATTCATTAAAATTATCAATATTTATTAAAAAGATTTCGGGATATTTTTTCATATTCTTATTTGTTGATTCAATTATTCTACTCATGGTATACACGCTATTTTTAGAAAAAGTATTAGATGTTTTTACTTGATTCATTTCAACTATTATTTTTTGACTGTCATTTATTCTTATGGTTACATCTGTAATCTGTTTCTTTTCTCTTATATTTTTCTTTAATATTTCTTCTCCACCTATATAAGTCGCATTCTTTAATAATTCTTTATCAATATTAGTTAAAATATGAATTACATCGACAACCATTTCCCGATTATTTTCATTTGTTATTAAACATTACATCATTAAGTAAATTTACTCCTTAATCTTGGAATTCGTTCAATCACCAAAAACAATTTAACAAATATTTTTTAAGAAAACAAATTATTAAATTTAAATATTTGTTAAGTAAAAGATGGAATATTTAAAAATTCAACCAAGAAAAAAATATTAATTAATATTAATACTTTTTCGAAATTAGGACTTTTTATTAAACAATAATTTATATATTTCCATACTTATTAGAATGATAAAAGATATAATAAATAAAAATAGTAAATCTGGAAGAGGAATAGAATTAGTTTGTAAGAATTTAGCCATAAAAGGTATTTCCATCACAATTATTTGTAATATTATTGTACTAGTAATACCAAAAACAATAAACCAATTATTTTTTAAAGGAACTTTAAAGGCAGATTTTGATTCACTTCGACAATTAAAGACGTGAATATTTTGAATGAAGACCATTAAAGCCATAATGTATCCTCTAGCCACTACTACATCCATTTTAACTTTGGTTATTAAAATATACCAGATTATAAAAACAAAAAGACCGATAATAAATGATGAAACTAATATTTCTTGAAAAAGACTTTTATTGAATATGGATTCTTTGGGATTACGAGGTTTTTCTTGTAAAATATTTTTTTCAGCTTTTTCTAAAGACAAAGCCATATCTTGGATTCCATCAGTTACAACATTTAGCCATAGTAATTGAATGGCTACTAAAGGCATGGGTAAATTAAAAATAATAGAAAGACAAAAAAATAATATTTCAGCAATTCCACATGATAGTAAAAAGTAAATTATTTTCCGAATATTAGCATAAGCTACACGACCTTCTTTAATACCCGCTACTATAGATTTAAAATTATCGTCTAAAATAATCATATCAGCGGTTTCTCTGGCAATATCAGTACCACTCCCCATTGCAATTCCAATATTGGAAACTTTTAAGGCTGAAGCATCATTTACCCCATCTCCTGTTACAGCAACAAATTCACCTTGTCTTTTTAAAGATTCAACAATTTGTAATTTTTGGAGGGGAGTTACCCGAGCAAAAACAGATTTATCTTGTAAATATTTATCAAAGTTGTCGATTCCTAAGTTATAGTTTTTTTCTAAGTCATTCCCTGTTGCAACTTCATCATATTTAGTAGTTATTTTTAATTCTTTAGCAATACTATATGCTGTTAGGGGATGATCTCCTGTAATCATTAAGACTTTAATCCCTGCTTGACGACAGTTATTTATTGATTCGATTACTTCCGTTCTAATAGGATCAATAAAACCAACTAAACCCATAAAACTTAAATTTTTGATATCTTGAATGCTATAATTATTTTTTTTAGAAATTAAACCATTAGCTAAAGCAATAACTCGGTAGCCATCTTGAGCTAAAGAGATGTTTTGCTCATCTAAAATTTTGGAGCTAATTTTTTCTTTGGTTAAATTTATTTTATTACAAAATGATTTAACTACTTCTAAAGATCCTTTAACCGTACAATAGACTTGATTATCTTTTTCGTAAAAAGTAGCCGAATATTTATTTTCTGATTCATAAGGAATTGTTTCTAATATTTTGATATTAGAAACGTCAACATTTAGTTTTTTTCCTAAAATATGAAAGGCAATATCGATAGAATCCCCTATTCTTTTATTTTCATCTACTATAGCTTCATTATTTATAACTCCTAAAGTAGAAATTTCTTTAGCTTTTACTAAGTTTTGCCCTAGAATTTCTCCCTTTAAATCAAAACCAACACCTGTTATATCAAATTCTTCATTATTAGGAAGTAATATTTTTTTAGCGGTTTGTTCATTAACCGTTAAAGTTCCTGTTTTATCACTAGCAATTACTGTACAACTACCAAGAGATTCAGCGGCATTAAGTTTTCTAACAATAACATTTTTTTTCGCCATTTTATTTGAGGCAATGGTTAGAGCCATGGTAAGAGCTAAAGGAAGTCCTTCTGGAATAGCAGATACGGCAAGAGCGATAACAGATAAAAATATTTCTGTATAAGGAACTTTTTTAAGAATTAATAAAATTGTAATTAAAATTGATAAGAATAAGAATAAAATACTTAATTGTTTAGATAATTTTTCAACTCGGATTGTTAAGGGGGATTTTTCTTTAGGGGTATTATTAATACTATCCGCGATTTTGCCAATTTCAGTATTTAGTCCAATACTTGTGACAAATGCTTTAGCTCTTCCAGTTACCACTGTTGTTCCCGAGAATACCATGTTAGTTTGCTCAGATATACTAACATTCTGTTTATTTATTGTTTCACTATTTTTACTAACCTGAATACTTTCTCCTGTTAATATAGACTCATCAACCATTAAATTATGGGTCTCAATTAAACGCATATCAGCTCCTATTTTATCGCCAGATTCTAATAAAACTAAGTCACCAATGGTTAAATCTGGGGTATTAATTGCTATTAATTGATTATCTCTTATTACTTTGGTTTTACTAGCAACTAAGTTGGCAAGTGATTCCGCAGTATTGTTTGCTTTATTCTCTTCATAAGTCGACATTATAGCATCGATTAAAACAATAACTAATATGGCAATGGCATCAATTATTTCTCCAACTATTAAAGAAGCTATTATGGCAATTAATAATAAAAGAGTTATAGGACTCTTAAATTCACTTAAAAAAAGTTTAAAAAGACTTTCTTTTGTTTTTTTAGGAAGTTCATTTGGACCATATATTTTCTGATGTTCTAAAACATCTTTATTATTTAAACCCTGATCAGTTGTTTTTAATTCTTTTTTTATTTGTTCAATTTCTTGATTATAATTCATATATTTCTCCTATAATATTATTTTATAATATGAGCTGTTATTATTGTATAACTGGAAGAATTAATTACTATTTTTATATAATCAATTTCGCAATAGTAATTTTTTCCTTGTTTATAAACAACACTTTTTTCATTTTTAATCATATCTTTACAATATGGCACTACTTTATTATCGGTACATAATAATTTTAAATTTTTTTTAATTCTGTTAATCCCTAATAATGTTGTATGGATTTTATCAATATTATGAAGTAATATTTCTTTTTCTCTCATAATTTTTCAACAAACCTAAATTCTTCACTTACTATTACATAAGATTCTTCATTATAAATTTTTTTAGTTAAAGGATTAATCATTTCTTCTAAATCAGTTTTTTCATATAATTCTTTTAACGTAATTTCATTATTAATACATGATTCATTATAATAACAATTTTTAGCGGTCTCAACTATTTTTTTGGTAACTACATTCATTAAACGTTCATTATGTTTTTTTATAGTTTTAACAATGGAAGGAACTGATATTAAAAGAATTAAAAATAAAACTGTACAATAAATAATTATTTTATTCTTGTTCATGATTTTCTCCATAATAGTTTTGGATAAATTGGTCTCTATATTCTAAAATGCTATCATTTTTTATTGACTCACGCAGTTCTTCAGTTAAATGAATTAAAAAACGAATGTTATGAATTGATAAGAGTCTTTGGCCCAAAGTTTCATTAGCTGTTATTAAATGTCTCAAATATGATTTACTGTATTTACTTTGACATGTGTAACAATCACATTCTTTGCTTAAAGGCGTAAAGTCTTCTTTATATTTAGCATTTTTGATATTTATTTTGCCATATTTTGTTAACGCATGACCATGTCTAGCTAAACGAGTCGGACTTACACAGTCAAAAATATCTATCCCTCTAATAACTCCTTCAATAATATCGATAGGATCTCCTATCCCCATGGCGTATCTTATTTTATCTTCTGGCAAATATTTAGTGGAATAAGAAAAAGCTTTATACATATTTTCTTTACTTTCATGATCGTTAGCTACTCCTCCAATACTATAACCATCAAAATCTAATTTAACTGTTTCTAAAGCACTAAATTTTCGTAAGTCTTCGTAATATCCTCCTTGAACAATCCCAAAAAGCATTTGATTTTCATTTCGATGCACATCTTTACCGCGCTTAGCCCATCTAAGGGTTCTTTCAATGCTTTTTTTTAGATAATCATAACTAGCACTAGCTGGTGGGCATTCATCAAAACTCATGGCAATATCGCTGTCTAATTTATTTTGGATTTCGATTGATTTTTCGGGAGTTAGTATTAGATTATCACCATTTAAATGGTTTTTAAATTTGACACCATTTTCTGTAATATCTTTGGGATTTGCTAAAGAAAAAACTTGGAATCCTCCTGAATCGGTTAGTATAGGGCCCTTATAATTCATGAATTGATGTAAACCTTGCGCTTTAGCAATAATATCTTCGCCAGGTCTTAACCATAAATGATAAGTATTAGCTAAAATTATTCCTGCATTTGCTTGCTTTAATTCTTCAACACTCAAAGTTTTAACTGTCGCATTAGTTCCTACTGGCATAAACATAGGAGTTTCAAAAGTTCCATATGAAGATTTAATTTGTCCCAAGCGAGCGCTAGTATTTTTTTCCTTTTTGATTAATTTATATTGCATTTTCATTTTTAATCATCTCCCAAATTATCTGTAATAAACATGGCATCGCCAAAAGAGAAAAAACGATATTTATTATTAATGGCTTCTTGATAGGCTTTTAAAATGTAATCTTTAGAAGAAAAAGCGCTAACTAAGATGATAAGAGTACTTTTAGGTAAATGAAAATTGGTAATTAAACCATCAATAGCTTGAAATTTAAATCCTGGATAAATGAAAATATCAGTATAACCTTTACAAGATTTAAATTTTTGATACTTATGAATAATAGTTTCTAATGTTCGGGTAGAAGTAGTACCAACCGCGATTATTCTCTGTCCTTTATCTTGAGCGTGATTTAAAATCTCAGCTGTTTTTGTACTCATTTCAAAATATTCACTGTGCATTTTATGTTTTTTTACATCACTTACTTCAACAGGACGAAAAGTGCCAAGACCAACATGAAGAGTAACATTAGTAATAATTACACCTTTTTCTTTTATTTTGGTTAATAATTCTTCCGTAAAATGAAGTCCAGCAGTAGGTGCAGCTGCACTGCCTAAATTTTTAGCATAAACTGTTTGATAACGATTATTATCTTCCAATTTTTCATGAATATATGGTGGAAGAGGAATTTTACCTAATTTTTCTAAAACTTCTAAAAATATTCCTTCATAGATAAATTTAACTATTACAATCCCCTCTTCTAATTTTTCTAATACTTCAGCGATTAGCATATTAGATCCAAATTCGATTTTAGTTCCAACATGTAATCTTTTAAAGGGTTTAGATAAGCATTTCCAAATATTATTTTCTAATGCATTTAAAAGTAACAATTCAATAGAAGCTTGAGTATCAACTTTTTTACCAATTAATCTTGCGGGGATAACTTTGGTATTATTAAGAACTAAAACATCACCTTTTTTTAAATAGTCAATAATATTATTAAAATGTTTATGAATAATTTCTCCAGTATTTTTATTTAAAATTAATAATTTAGAAGAGCTACGTTTTTTTAATGGCGTTTGGGCAATTAAATCTTCAGGTAATTCATAATCAAATTCATCAGTACTCATAAAATCCTTCTTTCATTTATTGTTTAATTCTTAATATACGATTTATTTGGGTATAGGCCTCGTTAAAATCATCCATGGCCAGTGGAATAACTTGAATATTGCTGTTTTGTAAATTTTCGCCCATTTCTAAATAAATATTTTGTTGGCTAATACTATTTTCTTCACTAAAACTTTGATAGTTATGATGGTTATCACGTTTTAAACGTGTTTGATAAAGAGCTGTATTTTCTAAATACAATAAGAATAAATAAATATCATAGTTTATAGTATTTAATGTTTTTAATAAATTATTGTATACATCTGTAAAACTGTAGTCTTTATATCCTAAACGCGCATAAACTTCTTCAGAAAAAAAGGTACGATCAAAAATAAGATCCATGGGAATATTTTGCATTTCTTTCAAATAATTTAGTAACGCATTATACATATTTCGGCTTACTTCTTTGCCGGTTAACGTTTTATCTTTAGAGCCTGATAAACGATATAAATTGGAACTAGGAATATTATCGCGAAGATAATTAGTTAAAGAGCTCTTCCCTGTTCCTTGAGGTCCTTCTACAATAATCATCCGATTTTTAGACATTTTCATCTTCCTTTCTAAAATAATGAGTTATTATGATTTATTTTTAAATGCTCATAAGCTTTTTCAGTGACACGACGCCCTCTAGGAGTTCTTTTAATAAAACCTTCTTGTAAAAGAAACGGTTCTACAACATCTTCAATAGTCGAGGTTTCCTCGCCAATTGATGTAGCAATGGTTTCTATTCCTACTGGACCGCCATTAAATTTGGTAATTAAACTAGTAAGATATTCAATATCAATATTATCTAAACCATATTGATCAACTTTTAGTCTTTTTAAGGCATTTTTTGCTAAATCAAGTTCAATTTTTGAAGCACCATCAACTAAAGCAAAATCCCGAACTCTTTTAAATAAACGATTAGCAATACGAGGAGTTTTTCGGCAGCGTTTACTAAGTTCACTTGCGGCTTCATCAACTATCGCCATTTCTAAAACTTTACTTGTTCTTTTAATAATATTTTTTAACTCTTCTTCTTTGTAATATTCTAATTTAGAAATTATGCCAAAACGATCTCTTAAGGGAGAAGATATATCTCCAGCTCTTGTTGTGGCACCAACTAAAGTAAAGGGCGGTAAATCAATTTTAATGTTACGTGATTTGCCTTCGCTCCCAATAATTAGATCGATTTCGAAATCTTCCATGGCTGGATATAAAACTTCTTCGATAAATTTAGGCATACGATGAATTTCATCGATAAATAAAACGTCTCCTGGTTCTAAAGTTGATAAAATAGCGGCTAAATCTCCTGTTTTCTCAATAGAAGGCCCACTAGCTGTTTTAATATTAGTTCCTAGTTCATTAGCAATTATATGAGCCAATGTTGTTTTTCCAAGCCCTGGAGGGCCATATAATAAAACATGATCAAGAGGTTCTCCGCGCATTAAAGCCGCTTTTATAAAAATACGAAGATTTTCTTTAATTTCTGTTTGACCAATATATTCATCTAAAGAGGATGGTCTAATATCCAATTCAAAAACATCTTCACTATTTTTATCAGCATCAATTATTCTGTTATTCATAAGGCTCCTTTCTAAAAATTATTTTAATAATAATTTTAAGGCATCTTTTAATTGATCTTCTAATTTTAATTCTTGGTTTAGTTTAGGTAATATTTTTTTAATATCATTTATTTTATAGCCTAAACTTTCTAAAACTTCTACTAATTCTTCATAACCATTAGTTGAGGTATTATCATTTTTAATTAATTTTCCTTTTAAATCCAAAATTATTTGACGAGCTATTTTTTCTCCTATTTTAGGAAATTTAGTTAAATATAAAATATTTTCTCGATCAATAGCATCAATTATACCAGCAACGCTCCCTGTTGCTAACATTGGTAAGGCCATTTTGGGCCCTAATCCTTTAACATTTATTAAGCGTAAAAATAAAGCTTTTTCTTCTAAACTATTGAATCCATAAAAAGAAATTTCATCTTCTCTTATATGAGTATATAAATAAATTTTTTTCTCTTCTCCAATTGGAAAACTAAAAGGATTAGCAACATATATAAGATATCCTATACCATTATTTTCTAAAGTAATATAATTTTTTTCTAGTTCAACAATTTTTCCTTTAATAAAACTGAACATAATACCACCTTGATTAATTTTATCACAGAAAGAAAAAAAAAGCTCTTTTATTTGGAAAGCTTTTTTAATTTTAAAGATACTTCAGTATTAAAAGGCAGACGACCAGTATATTCTTTTAATACACTTTCAATAGCTAAAGATATTTTTTCATCTGGTATATAACAAGTTGATGTTTTTTGTAAAGAATTTGTATAACGTTGTTTTATTTTTTTGCCAAATATTTCTTCTATTAACAATAATATTTCTAAACTACTTTCAGAATCAGGGTTTTGGCGATATTTATTTGCTAAATTTAATAAAATTTGCGCTTCTATTTTAAATTGACATGATAACTCTAAACTTAAATTTTCATCAAAAGAATAAGAATCTAGAGAACATTCGATAATAGACTGTAATTCATCTTCCCCAATATGACGTCCATATAAATAATTATATTTAGTAAATAGTTCAGCCGCAAAATTTTTTAATTTTAATTGTTCTAACTTAGAACGAGTTTCTAAAAAGCCTTGACGTTTCTTTTGAATTACTTCTAAATTTAAAGGGTTTGATTCTATCGTATTATTTTTCCTACAAGAAATATTCCTTTTATAAATTTGAGAATTTTCCAGAATTATTTTTTTATTTTCAATTAAATATTCTATTCTTTTCTTAGCTCTACCATAATTTTGATAACAATTTTTTAATTCTATTTTATTTTGGGGCCAAGAAAGTATTTGATCTAAATTAGGACCATGACGTAAATATATACTTTCTTTTTGTTTTTCTCCTAAAAACTCTAAGGCCCATAATATATCTTCTTTTTTATATTTATTTATAATAAGTTGCTCTTCAATTTTTTTATTTTTTTCTTTTTTCATTTGTTTATTTCCTTCTTTTTGAATTAATATTTTAATATATTTTTCTTTATTTTGTTGAATATCAATTATTTTCAAACAAGCTCTTTTATAATTTTTATAATAATTGTCTAATGATTCTTTATTAATTTTTGGCCAAGAAAGTATTTGATCTAAATTAGGACCATGACGCAGATATAAAGCTTCTTTTTGTTTTTCTCCTAAAAACTCTAAGGCCCATAATATATCTTCTTTTTTATATTTATTTATAATAAGTTGCTCTTCAATTTTTTTATTTTTTTCTTCTAAATCAACTCGATTTTCAATTAAATATTCTATTCTTTTGCATGCATAATAATAATTTTGATAACACTTTTTTGATTCCGTTTTATTTTGGGGCCAAGAAAGTATTTGATCTAAATTAGGACCATAACGTAAATATATACTTTCTTTTTGTTTTTCTCCTAAAAACTCTAAGGCCCATAATATATCTTCCTTTTTATATTTATTTATAATAAGTTGCTCTTCCATTTTTTTATTTTTTTCTTTTTTCATTTGTTTATTTCCTTCTTTTTGAATTAATATTTTAATATATTTTTCTTTATTTTGTTGAATATCAATTATTTTCAAACAAGCTCTTTTATAATTTTTATAATAATTGTCTAATGATTCTTTATTAATTTTTGGCCAAGAAAGTATTTGATCTAAATTAGGACCATGACGCAGATATAAAGCTTCCTTTTGTTTGTCACCCAAAAACTCTAAGGCCCATAATATATCTTCTTTTTTATATTTATTTATAACAAGTTGCTCTTCAATTTTTTTATTTTTTTCTTCTAAATCAACTCGATTTTCAATTAAATATTCTATTCTTTTGCATGCTCTTCGATATCTTGGGTAATAATTTCTTAAATTATCTTCAGTTTCTTTAGGCCAAGGGAGTATTTGATCTAAATTAGAACCATGACGCAAATATATAATTTCTTTTGATTTCTTTCCTAAAAATTCTATAGCCCATAATATATCATTTATATCTTGACATCCTATAATATTTTTTAAACTAGATTTATCGATATTATGTTTATCTTTAATTAAACCTTTTATTTTTTCATAAATAGCATTATATTCTTCTAGATAGTTATAATTCTTTTCAGGCCATGATAAGAATTGATCTAAATTAGGACCATGACGCAGATATAAAATATCAATTTCTCTTTCTTCTAAAAATTTTAAAGACCAAATTATATCTTCTTTAGACTCTTGCTTTATTAGATTTGTTTTTTCAATTCTTTTATTAAATTTTTCTCTATTTTGAATAATATATAAAATTCGTTTATAAGCATATTGGTAATCACTATAATATTTACGTTTTTCTTGAAAAGAAAAGTCAGACCAAGATAATGTTTGATCTAAATTAGACCCATGTCGTAATTCAATTACATTAATATAATTTGCCTTTAAAAATTGAAAAGACCAAATTATATTTTCTTTTGTTTCTTGTTTTATTATACTTAAGCCTTGATTTTTTTTTATTTTAACTTTATTTTCGTATTTTTCCCTATTTTGAAGAATATATTTAATTCTTCTTATAATTTTACGATATTTATCTTCATAATAGATACCATTTTCATCTAAATTTGGCCAAGGAATTAATTGATTTAAATGTTTTGTATGACGCAAGAACAAAATACTTTTTTGCTCTTCTGTTAAAAATTGCATCGTCCACATAACATCTTCTGAAGTTTCGAAATCTAAAATATTAGTATATTCCTCATTTTTTATATCCTCTTTATTTTGTTTAAGTAAAACACTCATTCTTTTATAAATGTTATAAAACATATACCCCTCAACTTTATTTGTCATTTCTTCATAAGACATTAAATGATTGCCATGTCTTTGAAATAAAAGACGCTGATGATCTTTTGATAACCTCTTAGCCGCTTCTAATATTTCTTTTTGAGTATAATCTGAAAAACGAAATCTTAAAAAGTATGTTTGCATCTTTCTTTGGATTTTTTGATAAATTACTTGTTCACTATAACGTTTACTCTTCAAAAACTGCTCATAATAAGAAAACATGTATTTTAAATCTTTTTCAATATATTCAATATAAGTTAAAAAGTTTTCAGAATATTCTCTTAATTTAACAGGATAAATAAATTCTTCCTTTAAATTTAAACCTCGAAACTGACAATATATTTTTATATCTCTTGCTGGAAACATTTCAAGTAATTTTTTTAAAATAGAAAAAGTCAAATTAGGGTGTAATTCTTGAATATTAAAAGCACTTTTATTTAAAGATTTATCTTGAAAAATATCAGCTTCTAAATTAATTGTTTTAAAATCATCTTCTCTCAAGGTTTTAATTATTCGATTTCTGCTTAATTTTTGTAAAGTTTTTCCTTCAATTTGTCTAATACGCTCTCGTGAAAGATTAAATTTTTTTCCTATTTCTTCTAAATTATAAGCTCTTTCAACTCCAATTCCATAACGAAGTTTTATAATTTCTAATTCTCTAGGATTTAATATCTTTTTTAAACTATTTTTTAGAAATTCTTGTTCATATTTATCAACAACGACTTCTTCAATATCATTATCACTTTCAGGAATTACATCTTCTAAAGAAAGTTCATCATCACCAATAGGGGTTTCTAGAGAAATAGGCTTTTTTATCTTAAATAATTCTTGCACTTTTTTAACTGAAATTTTCATTTTTTGAGCAATTTCTTCTTCACTTGGTTCTCGATTTAATTTAATACTTAATTCTATTTTAATTCGATACAATTTATTAAGTAATTCAACCGTCGGAACAGGAATTCTAATCGTATGGGCTTGATCAGCCAAAGCCCTTGTTATACCTTGTCTAATCCACCAAGTAGCATAAGTAGAAAAACGGGCCTTTGAAGGATCATATCGATCAATTGCTTTTAATAATCCCATTGCCCCTTCTTGAACTAAATCTTCATAATCTAAACCTAGATTGATATATTTTGATGCAATTTTTTTTACTAAATTAATATTTTTAGTTACAAAAATATTTTTAGCATTTTCATCTCCATTTTTTATTTTTTCTAATAAATCTAATTGTTCATGATAATACTTATTTGATTTAGAATCTTCACAATACTCTATTAAATAAAATTTGTATAAACCTATAATATTCTTATCATTTCTAACAAATTGATAAAAATATTTATCTTTATAATTTTCTTTGATTTTCTGAAAAAAAGTTATAAATAAAGGCATTTTATCTAATGTGCTTAAATCTTCAAATTTAAAAATATATTTTATTCTTGCGAGGAAATTAAATAAAGGAGCTAATTTGCTATAAATATCTTCTATACTTGTTTCTAAATCTATTTTTAGAGCTTCAAAATTTAGTTTTAAAAAATCAGGATTGATTTTATCTTTTAAATATTTTTCTAAAATTTTAGAAAAATCATTTGCGGCTAAATTATTGAGAAGTGATATCTGATATATCTCATTCCAATCCTCATCAGAAATAGCTAAAAAGGCAAATTTAGTTTTTAATTCTTGGATTCTTAATTCTTTTTCCATAATATACCTCACTTAAAAAGTTATTATAAATTATTTTTTATTTTTTTGATAGTATAAGTTCGTATAAATTTTGTTAACACTAGTTTCTTTTTTAATATTTTTCAAAGATAAAGTATTTCTTTATAGATATTATTTATAGAGAAATTATAATCTTTTTTATTCTACAGTTTAAAAATTTCTTATGTGTAAGAAAGAAGTTGTTTTACTCAAATTTATATTTTTTCAAGTAAAAAAATACCAGTTTTATCTGGTAAAAAAAGTTATTATAACGGGAGATAAAATAACAAGAAACATAATGGGAATAAAAAAGATAACTGATATAATACTAATTTTAGTAGGAAGTTTGGTAATTTCAGCTTTTACTTCTAAAATTTTTTTATCTCTTAAATAATCTAATTGGTTGTTTAAAGATTCTATTATACTTCCACCATACATGCTTGATTCGATTAAACTTAAAATTATACTATTAATAACATCACTGGGAATACGCTCTTTCATTAATTCCAAACTTTCTTTAAAACTGCGCCCTAGTTTTATTTCTTCAAGCATTTTTTGAAATTCCAAAGATAATTCATTATCGACATTGGCAACAGTTATTTCTAAAGCATTTTTAAGATTTCGTCCTGATTCTAAAGTTAAACCTAAAACTTCAAAAAAGAAAATAGCATCATGTTCTAAGATTTTTATTCTTTTTTTGATATTATAATCTAATATTAATTTTTCACTGCCTAAATAAAATAAAAATGTTATTATAGGGGCTAATAAATAGCCATAATCAGCAAAAATAAAAAGGATAATAAAAATAGTTATAGAAAGGATTAATCTTTCAGTTAATAAACTAGTTATGCTATATTTAAAATTAGGCCCTAAAGAATTAATTTTGGCATTAATTCTCTTAATTGAACTTGTAGGATAAATTTTGTATATTAAATGTTTTTTTTGCATTATATATTCACCTTCAATACTTTTTTAACAGTAAAAACATATAAACTAAATAAAATGATTATTATTATTAAAGAAATTATTCCTAAGGGTGAGGTAAATAACGGTTTAAAATATACCGGATTTAATATGTAAATAATTAAAACAAATATGAAGGGTAAAAATAGTAATACTCGAAAAACAAAAACACTTGCTGCTGTTAAACTATTTAATTCGTTACGTAACTTTTTTTGATCGAAAATCGATTTTTCAATCATCGCAAAAACCCGAATTATATTTCCACCTGTTTTATTTAATAAAGTAAGAGAAGAAGCTATATATCGGGCATCTTCTAATTTAACTCTTTCATAAAAGCGGTTAAAAACAATATCTAAACTTAATCCATAAGTTATATCTAAATAAATTTTTTTAAACTCATCAGCAATTGGACCATCAAGTTCTTGTTTAACTGCACTAATAGCTTGCATTATATTTCTTCCGGTTTTAAAACAGTTATTCATTATTATAATGGCTTTTAATAAATCATCTTCAATTTGGCGTCTTTTTTTCTTAAAAGAAATTATTAAAAAAATATCTAAGATAAAGAAGCCCAAAATAAAGGTTATAAATAAACCTAAAGGATTCACTTTATTATGTTTAAAGTTTATTGTAATAATATATAATAAGGCTATAAATATGCCAATTATAAATTTAAGGGCAATATAATCCATAGAAGTACGAAGTTTTTCATCTTCACTATACAGATAACGATCATATTTCTTAGCATATTTATTTAAAAAAGTTGATTTAATAAAAAGATTAGATATAAAATGGGCAACTTGCCAAAGTTTTTTTAATAACCAATCAAAAGCTGATATCTCATGGTTATCTTCGTATTTTAAACTAAATGGATCAAATCTTTTTTCTAGTCTAATTGCATATGTTTGACGAATTATAAAGATAATGGTAATTATTCCAATAGTAAATAAAATTAATTGGGCAATTAACATATAAATAAGATGTTGATTCATAAAGACCATCCTTTCCTTTTATTTTACTTTTTATTTATATTAAACATATCATCTAAATCATTTACACCACGCGCCATGATTTTACTTAAGACTTTTGGTTTATATTTATTTAAAATAAATTCTCCATCAACTTCTCCTTTTTCAGTTAGACCCTTTTGTTTAAAAGTAAATATTTCTTTTAATTTTATATTATCGTCTATAAAACCATCTAACTCAGAAATTGAAGTAACTTTTCTTTTGCCATCATTCATTCTTTCAATTACGACTACTAAATCAATAGCACTAGTAATATATTCTCTAATAGCTTTAATAGGTATTTCTAATCCACTCATTAAAACCATTGTTTCTAAACGATTTAAAGCATCCCAAGCGCCATTAGCATGAAGGGTTGTTAAGGAACCATCATGACCTGTATTCATGGCTTGAAGCATATCAAAAGCTTCTTTTCCTCGAACTTCCCCAACAATTATTCTATCTGGTCGCATTCGAAGAGAATTGATAACTAAATCTCTAATAGTTACTTCTCCTTCACTTTCATAATTAGTAACTCTAGTTTCAAGGGATATAACGTGTTGTTGGCGTAATTTTAATTCGGCTGCATCTTCAATGGTTATAATTCGTTCATGAGAACCAATAAAACTGCTCATTATATTTAGAAGAGTAGTCTTTCCACTTCCGGTTCCTCCGCAGACAATAATATTTAATTTCCCTCGAACTGCCGCATCTAAAAATCTTCCCATATAAGGTGTAAGAGTCCCAATACGAATTAAATCTTCTATACCAACCATTGTTTCTTTAAATTTACGAATAGTAATAACAGGTCCTTTAGTAGATAAAGGAGGAATTACGGCATTTATTCTAGAGCCATCAGGAAGACGAGAATCAACCATCGGATTTGAAACATCAATTGTTCTTCCTAAAGGTTCAATTAATCTTTCAATAGTTCGAATTATATGATCATCATTAATAAAGGAAACACTTTCATCTTTTATAAGTTGGCCATCTATTTCAACATATATTTCTTTAGGACTATTAACCATTATTTCTGTAACGTTTTTATCCTCTAAAAGTTCAGTAATGGGACCGTACCCATTTATTTCATTATCTATTAAATTAAATAAATGGCTGCGTTCTAAATTAGATAAATCATACCCTTCTATTGTACGATCTATTTCATCATTAATAAATTCTGTTAAAAGTTTATCTTCAGGCATTTCTTTATCTATTAAATTTTCTACTATTTTTGTTCTTAAATCATCTAATAATTTTTTATCTTGAAATACTTCATAATCTGTAACCCCAATATTTTTAGGAATTTTTCTTTCAATATTAAATGCATCAATTAGACTGTTCTTCATCTTCTTCACCTTCTTTTTCTATATTATCGATAGTATCTAAAGCGATTTTCATAAGAGTTGCATAGTCTTTACTAAAAGTTGTAGGCATTCTTTTTTGAAGGGAAATAATCTCCCCATTCATAATATAACTATCAATATTTTTGATATAAAAACTCGAAGTTAATGTATAATCTATATTAGCTTTAATAACATTTTTTATATCAAAAACAGAAAAATAATCTTTAAAAGGATCACAGCTATTGTTAAGGACGATTTTATATTTATTAATACCTGAGTCATTAAATACACTTATTAAAGATTTCATATTTTTTAAAGCCATAGGATTATTGGTTAACAAAAAGAGAATGGTATCTACTTTATCTAAAGTAACAATATTAATTTCATCTAAAATATGATTAGTATCAATTAAAACGATATCATAATTATAGACTGCTTTATCGATTAATAAATCAATATATTTAGAATCTATTTTAGTGGCTTGACGAGGATCTTTTGGAGAAGCTAAAAAATCAATATAATCGTCATATTTTGTTACATAATCAAAAAAATCTTTATATCGATTATTATTATAATCATCTGCAAAGTTAAATATTGTTTTTTCTGGGGGACGATTTAGAGCAAGTGATATTCCCCCGCTTGATAAATCTAAGTCAATTAAGAGCACTTTTTTTTCTAATTGTTCAAATATTCCAGCCAAATTTATAGAGGTTATGGTTTTTCCTACTCCACCTTTAGCTGAAAATAAACATATTGATTTTCCTTTTTGATTTGCCATAAAAATCCCTCTATTCTTTTTCTATTATTAATTTTTCACTTTCTTTAAGACAGTGCATATTTGCTTTTATCTCGTAATATTTTAAACCGACAATTTTACCAAATATACTATTAATATTGTAACGATTTAATATTGTTATCTCATTAGCATCATTTGTTATAACTTCTAAATTGGCTGTAGGAATATTATTTTTTTGAAATATATTTTCAACTTTTTCATAATAGTTATTTTCTAATCTTTTTGAATAAGTGTTTTTTAAGACAGTTTTAGTTGTACTATTAAGTTTAGTATATTCTTTTAATAGATAACCTGTATCAATGACAAAAGCTAATAATAAGATAAAAATGGGCACGATAATAACAAAAGCTACTAGAGTTTGGCCTTTATTATTCATTATAAATCACTCTTTTAGCAATAATCTGATAAGGATTACTAAATATTAGATTTAATCCCGGAGTAATTATATCTAATTCTTTTTCTAGTTGAAATTCTATATATTCACTATCTTTTTTAATATTTAAAGAAATTCTATCTTCATTTAATTTTAATTTTTTTGTTATTTCATTATTATTTTTTATAGTAGCATAAGAAGTTATAACATCATCCATTTTACTTTCTAAACCATTTTTGAAGTATAAAATTTTCCCTAAGTCGATACATGCTAAGATCATAGAAATAAAAATGGGCAAAATAATTACAAATTCTACTAAGGCTTGACCAGAATTTTTTTTATTTTTCAATTAAGTGCCCTCCTTTTATTTTTAACTTTCTCCTGAATGTTTGTCTTGGCAAGAACCTTCTCCTGGTTTCTTGCCTTCAATATATTCTTGATCTACTAGTGAACATGATGTTTTAGTGATTGAATCCTTTAAATAGCCGCCAAAATAACTTACAATCGCGATAGTAATAACACTAATGATTGCAACTATTAGTACATATTCGATTAAGGCTTGCCCATGCTTATTTAAATTTATCATTCCAACACACCTACTATCATAATCAATATATAATAAAAGTCGTTTAAAGTCAATCTATTTACATAGCAAAAAAATTAATAACATATTTATTAGAGCAAAAATAAAAGAGTTTCTATTTGTTAGTAAAAACTCTAATTTTTAATCGATTTTTAATATAAATGGTGAGGTAGATGAGCCAATATTATTATTTTCTATTGTTATGTTTGGCTTTAAATAAACTACTGGTAAAACAGCTCCAATAGTATTTACTTGATTATATTGTACAAACTCTGCATAATTTGCCTGAAACATAAGATTGCTATAAACAGAATATGATGTTAATGTCCATTTAATTTCTTCATTTTTCTTTAACCAGTCATTGTTCTTACAATCGCTTACACTATTATTATGCCAATTATACATTTCTGTATCTAAACATGTTCCTCTATCAGTTGTTGCACCTCCACTTGTTGCATATCCATAGTCGCTTGGATATATTAAGCCTACTTCTCCTGTCCATTTTGTTGGTCTTCCACTTGATACTATTGTTCCTCTTTCAAATTCATAAAATATTTTTGGTGTAACATTTTTGTATATATTGGTCATTCCTAAGTTCCAAACACTCTCACTTATCATATTTTTAGATTCATTTGTTAAACCTATATTACTAAAATCAATTTCTGTTTCTTTAAAGCTTGTAGTTGTTGCTTCTGCCGGTTTATATCCAGTTGTACGATTATAATAGCTTCCCATATTTCGATATATTTTATACCCTTTTGAATCTATTATATACCCATCATTATCTATAGAATATCCTTTTTTTATTCTATTATTAGGATTTAACATCATCATTAATTGGCTATCACTCCAATCATTACTTCCATGTCCTCTTGTTGATGATCCTATCCCACTTTCTTTATTATCCCATCCAAACTTTCCTATACTCTCACTTCTGATTAGTTTGACTTTGTCTTCTTTACTTCCATCAGCATTCTCTATATCTTTCATGACTCCTATTATTCGCCATAATTCATTATTGAATAATACATAATTATTTGGGTCTGCTCCTATATATCTTAGATTATCAAAGTCATCTTTGATTAATTCGTTCGAATCTAGATTTTTAAGATATCTTATCAACGTATTCTTTGTAAAATCTATACTACATTTTATTTTTTTATTATTATTGGGATTTATATTAACAATTCCCCAATTATCTATATTCCACTCAGCTGTTGCACCATTTTCACATGTTACATTATTTACTATATATCCATCGCTTTTACCAGGAAAGGCTTGATTTACTACTTGGCCATCTATTGTAAAAGCAAGTTCGATATCTCCACTACTAAAATCTGGTATCTTTCATCTTAGTATATTATAACTTTTTG
>CAOLUI010000020.1 GCA_948479395.1 uncultured Bacilli bacterium
CATAATAACGGTTAATAAAAAAATTAATTTCTCTAGCTATATCATCACTTATTTTTATTTCTGTTATTGAATCAATAGAAACATAATAGTACATTCTAATTAATTTAATAGTTTTATTACTAACTAATATTTGATTTTGATAACAGTTTTGACAAATAAATCCTCCTGTATCAGCATCTATAGTAACAATATTAGTTTTATTTCCACAAAGAATACAAGAATCTAATTCTAAAGAGATTCCTAAAAAAGGCAGATATTTAAACTCTAAAATATTAGTAAGAATTAAGGGATTCATTTTCTGATTTATTTTTTTGATAACAGCTAAATATAAGTCATATATTATTTTTTCATTACTTTGCTTATATACTTGAACAGTTAATTCAGTAATATAATTTAAATAACTAATTAAAATAATGTCATTTTTAATAACTAAAAAATCTTCAATTATATCAACATCTTTTAAAATTGATAATTTATCTTTTTTATAATAAATATAAAAAAAACCATAAGTAAATTTCATGGTTAAAGCTCTAAGTTTACTCTTTATACTCTTAGCGCCTTTGCACATGATGCCTATGATTCCGTATTCTTTTGTTAAAAGATTAATTATTTTGGAAGTCTCACCATATGGAGTTTCACTAACTATTATTCCTTCCACTTTTGTAATCATTATTATTCACTTCTCTTTTTACTAGCATACTCTAAGTAGTCTTCTACTCGACCACTTTTTTTAAATTTATTCCATGCTTCTTTTTTATTCATTATTAATCTCCTCAATCTTTCTAAATATATATTGAGCGTTAATTATTAGTTTTATTCAAAAAATTATTTAAATTTCATTAAAACCTAATTCATGAAGAAGTTTATCTTTTTCGCGCCATTTTTTAATAGTTTTTACGTAAAGCTCTAAATAAACTTTTTTATTTAACATTTCTTCAATATCTTGACGAGCAAGAGTACCCACTTCTTTTAGGCGAGAACCTTTTTTTCCAATTACGATTTTTTTAATAGAATCACGATCTACTATTATATCGACACTAATATTAATAATATCATCTTTTTCTTCAAAGGCTGTGGTAACACAGGTTATACTGTGAGGGACTTCATCAACAGTTAGATTAAGGAGTTTTTCTCTTACAAGTTCACTAATCATAAAATAAATACTATTGCTGGTAAATGTTCCTTCATCAAAGTATTTAACGTTATCAGTTAAGTATTTTTTTATTACTTTGATTAACGAGGTAATATTGTCTTTTTTTAATCCACTTGTGGGAACAACATCAGCAAAGGGATATAAATCTTTATAAGCTTCAATAGTAAGGATTAATTGTTCATCCGTAATTTTATCAATTTTATTTAAAACTAAAATAACAGGAGCATTGGTATTTTTTAAAGTTTCTAAAATATATTTATCGCCGCTTCCTAAAGGCATCGATGTATCAACCACAAATAAAATGGCATCAACATCATGCATTAATGAAAATGATTGTTTATTTAAAATTTTACCTAATTTGGTTTCTGGTTTATGAATACCTGGGGTATCGACAAAAACAATTTGCGTATCACTTTCATTATAAACTCCTTGAATAATATTTCTCGTAGTTTGCGCCTTGTTTGATGTAATTGCTACTTTAGCATTTATTAAAGAATTTAGAAGAGTACTTTTCCCCACATTCGGTCTTCCGATTAAACTTACAAAGCCACTTTTCATAATTTACCTCCTATAACAATTCAAATACTTTCATAAAATATGGTCCATAAACAAATAAACAAATAACAAAAGCTACTAAAGCCATAATAAAACTTGCGGCACTTCCGCAATCTTTAGCAATTTTTGCTAAAGGATGAATTTCTAAAGTAATAAGATCAACAACTGCTTCAATCGCCGTATTAATTAATTCCATACCTAAAATAACTCCAAGAGCGATAAAGACAATGGCCCATTCGGATAATTTAATTTGAAAAATAATACCTAAAGAAATAGCAAAAATGGTAAATATTCCATGAATCCATAAACTTTGTTCATATCGGTAAGCATAAATTAATCCTTCAAGGGAATATTTAATACTAGCTAAAAATCTTTTAAAACCTTTTTTCTTTAATTTATCTCTTGATACCTGCTTCATTTAAGATCAACTCCTGTTTTTGAAACATGATTTTTTCTTCTTCTTTTTTTATATGATCATACCCTAATAAATGAAGAATACCATGAACTGTTAAAAATGCTAATTCTCTTTTTTCTGAATGACTATATGTTAGAGCTTGCTCTTGCATTCTAGGAATGCAGATAAATATTTCTCCTAAGATACGAAAAGATAATCCTGATAGTTTTAAATTATCTTCATAAGCAAATGAGATAACATCAGTAACTTGATCAAGAAAACGATATTCTTTATTAATTTTTTTTATTTTTTCTTCATCTACAAAAATAATAGAAAATATAGCATCATTTACTTTTTCTTCTTTAAGCGCTATATTTATGACCTCATTTAAATAGCTATAATCATTTTGATAACCATATTCATCAATTATTTCAATATCCACTTAAAACCATCCTAAACCAATAATTTTGGTAAAATATAAAATTCCTATTATAAGAAAAATAATACATAAAATATTATAAAATAAATCACTTTGAAAAAACTTAGGTAAATGTTTTTTAATAGCTGTAAGGCCGATAAATAAGAAAAATCCTAAAATACTTCCAATTACATTTAAAAAAATGTCATCAATATCAAGAGATCTTCCAATTTGTAATTGAACTAATTCAACTGTTGTTGATGTAATAATGCTTATAAATAAAATATGGGAAACTTTTGAAGCTTTGATATAACTAGAAACAAAATAGCCAAAAGGAACAAAAATTAAAATATTGCCAACAACGTTAAACATAAAGAGTTTACTTCCTATTTTATACCGAAATATTTCTTGAAAAGGAACAATATTAAGCCCTCCACTACTATTCATTTCTGTACTAGTTAATAATTGATACAATAACAGAATATAAATAAAAAATATTAAATTAGAAAATTCTCGATAAAAAATAAATTTTTCATTATTAATTTTTATATAGGAAATTCTTATTGTTACTAAGACAATTAAAAATATTACGAGCATCGGCCATACATCAATAATAGCATCTGTTAAAGTATCTAATACCATCTAACTTCCCTCTTCTTCCATTATTACATCATATTCTTCGTATTTTGTAATGTTTTCGATAACTACATAAAATAGTTCTATTTCTATTGTACTATCATTTAGGCTTTTTTTCAAAACATTTCGTGATTTTATTGATTCATTATTTTTTAATTTAATATTCATCTTTTCATCTGCTAATTCTAAAGCTTTTTTTAAGCCATCATCTATATTATATTCTTTTTCTTGAATGTTTATTTCATATTCTTTTAAAAGATAAAAAGTAAAGTTAAAGATGGTAAATAATTTTTTCTCTTCTGTTTCATAATTTTTTAAACGACTTTTAAAAATTTTATATTTCTTTTTATCTGTTTTTAAAAGTAAATTATAGCGTTTTTTCCTAGTTCTTTTATGACTTTGATATTTTTTAGGTAAATGAACATTTGTAGTGTACCAAACTTCAGCATAAACATTTCCTTGAGCACAAACATTATCTTTTATTTCTTCATTATATTTTATTTCTCCGGAGATTAACCGGTCATTTTCATTGACATAATCCCCATTTTGAACAATTATTTCGCCTTTAGTACTCTGAATAGAAGAAATTATGCCACTTTTACTAGCCACAATATGACAATATTTAGAATCATTAGTTAAGTTATTAATTATTCGTTCTTCAATACGAATGATATACTTCATTCCTTGACGTTCTATTTCTAACCATTCTAATTTATCTTTATAATTATTTAAAATTTCTTTTTTTATTTGTTCTAATTCAGTGAAATCTTTTCTGATACTAAAGCTTTTAACTCCATATTCTTCTAAAGTATTTTTAATTAGTTCGCGAATATCTTTATTAGAATGGATGACATCAACTTCTATAATCACTTGACTAAAAAAGTTTACTAAAACTAAAAATAATACAATTATCATAACTTTTAAGGGCGTTATAAGATTTTTTAAATGATATACACCTTCGTCTTTAACATAACGAAATTTAGTCGTGACAATTTTTTTTTGGAGATTTTTTAAATCACGATATTTAATTTTTAAAAAAAGATAGTCTCCTTGTTCTTGACAATCATAAACCGAAATATTATTTTTATATAATTTGACTAATAATTTATCCTTGTTTCGTACTTTTGCTTTTACAATACAAAATCTTTCAATCATTTTTGATAAATCCCACCTGTTCTAAAGCCCCTTCTAAAAGAATTTCTCTTTTTTCTAAACGTTTTACAGAAAAATTTTTTCCTTTAATATCTAAAATAAAATTAGGCATGGAAAGTTTTATTTCTTCATCATTTAATTTTAAAATGTCAATGTAATTAAAAACATGAATTTTATTTTCATAAATATCGATATAATAATCAAAATCTAATAAAAAGTTACGCATGGTTTTATAAAGATGCATATGCTTCACCTATCTAAATATATGTTTAAAACTAAAAAAAAAATTATAGAATAAATATCTATAATTAATAATTGGTAAAAATATAATCACTAACTTTCTTACTTATAAAACGATTTATATAAGCAAAATAATCACTTTTTTTATTGGGATAATTAACATTAGGACTAAGTATAACCATACTATATTTAGGATTATCATATGGCGCATACATGGCATAAGAATTTGATATGGTTAATACATCTCCAACACCATCAAAATTACTATCATAATAATTTTCACTAGTTCCAGTTTTACCTGCTGGTTTAAAAGATTTATCAGTATAACCAGAACCGGTACCGATATTAACCACTTGTTTTAATCCTTCTTTGATACGATCAAAATAAACTTGATCAAGATTATAGCGACTTAAAACAATTGGTTCACTTTTTAGTAAAACTTTTTCTTGATTATCTACTACTTTATCTAAAAAATGCAATTGATAGCGTACTCCATTATTAGCAATAGTATTTATATATTGGAGAATTTCAATACCTGTATAGGAATCATATTGACCAATAGCTAAATTAAGAAGTAAATCAGCAGCTATTTTGGATCCTTTAATTCCGGTTACTTCATCTGGCAAATCGATACCAGTTAAAGAACCAAGGCCAAATTGAGCAAAGGTATTGCGATAAGTATCAAATTCTTTATTAGTTACTTCCATTTTCATATTAGGAGTATATTTATAACCAGCTAGTTTAATTGCTAGTAAAAATTGATAATAATTAGAACTGGTTTTAAGAGCTGTTATATCGTCAATATAACCTAATTTTTTATAAGAACATTTTTGTGGCACTAAATAAAGTTTAACACACGAATCTAAAACTTTTTTGTTTAATTCAACTAAATTATTTTGATAAGCCATGGCCATACTAGCTCCTTTTACTACACTGCCCACGGTAAATGAAGAGTAAATAGCTTCTCTTTCATTATTGATAAAAACATCATCACCAACATATTTTAATCCCGTAATAGCTTTAATACTGCCATTATTAGGATCTCCTACAATGACATAACTCCCATTATAAAATTGGGTATTTTTTAGTTTTTTTCCATTTTTTATTTCTTCTTTTAAGATTTCTTCGATTCCTAGCTGCATATCTATATCAATCGTTAAATATAAATCATTACCTCTTTTGCCACTTTTTACTTGGGTAAAAGTTCCATCATTATTAACTTTATATAAATCTTTTTCGCCTTTTAAAAAAGATTCATATTGTTTTTCTAAATAACTAATTCCGACAGTATCATTTAAGGCATAACCAAGTTTAGTATAACTATCCGCTAATTCAGAAGGAATACTACCAATACTACCTAAAATACTTTTTAATGTATTACCATAAGGATAATATCTTTCAAAATACATTTCATTCATAACGCCCGTTAAATTACTTTCTAAAACCCTCGCATATTCTGATTCAGTGGCCCCAATTTTAATAATTTTCGCATCATATGTATAGCCTCCATTCATCAAACTATATATGTAGGCGGCTTTAGTATCTTCTTCATTAAATGAATTTAATAATTCATCGGTTATACGGTCTAATTTTAATAAATATAAATCTTGACTATTTAATTTTCTTTCGTTATATAAATTATATTCTTCTTCCGTTATTAATTTTTGAGTCTTTTCGGGATTTTTTAACATCCAAAATTTTTTTAGTTCTTGGGATGAGGCTTTTTTAGGTAATTCCAAAAATTTGGCTAATTGATAGGCAATATTAATTTCTTCTTCCGTAGTAATTTTATTTATTTTGCGATAAACAATAGTTTTTACACCGACATTATCAACAAGTACTTTACCATTAACATCAAGTATTCTTCCTCTGGGAGTAGAAAGAGATTCGACATAAGTATTAGTTTTCTCTTCATAGGCTTTTTTATAATACGTTCTTTTTTGAAAAATATAATGATAAAGAGTAAATGATGCAAGAAAGAAGAAAGCTAAAGTAATAATTAGATATATTTTTTTCATACGATCCACCTACTATTAGTATTCAAAATAAAAGCTTTTTCATACAATATATTAGGTGATTTTGATGTTTAATATAATTGAAAGATATATGAATAAATTATCTATAGATGAAGTAAATAATTTTGCCCAAAAAAATAATATCTTTTTAAGTCCAGAAGAATTATCTTTTACATATCAATTCATTAAAAAAAATTGCCAATCCCAGTATTTTAAATTTAGATAGATATAAAGATAAATTTTCGGAAGAAAACTTAATAAAAATAAAAAAGTTATTTAAAGAATACTCTATTAAATATAAAAATTATTTATAATACTCTATAATATCTTCTATTAAATGAGGGTTATTTTCTCTAGATTTTAGGGCCTTTATTTCAAATTTATAAGGAGGATATAATTTTTCTACATAAGGTGTTTCTAATATTTTAGGAACATTTTTTAATTTTTCATTTAAAACAACACTTAGAAGAGCTTCAAAACCGATAGTACCTAGGCCAATATTTTCATGACGATCTTTATGCGTATTTAATAGATTTTTACTATCATTAACATGAACACAATGAATTTTTTCCAGCCCAATAATTTGCTCAAACTCTTCTAAAAATTTATCAAATTCTTTCATATCATATCCCGCGTCATTTAAATGACAAGTATCAATACAAACACCAATATGATTCGAATTAACTTGCTCTAATATTGCTTTTACTTCATTTAAAGTTGCTCCACACTCCGTTCCCTTTCCTGCCATCGTTTCTAAAAGAATCATGGGGCCATCTTCATCAATGATGAAATTTAGGGCATCACTAATATTTTTTAGAGCTACACTCTTTTCTAAACCAACAGCACTTCCTGGATGCACAACAATATATTTTATTCCTAAAAACTTACAACGACTTAATTCTTGTTTTAAAAAATTAATACTAAATTGCCATTTATCTTCACTAGTATTATTAGCCAAATTAACAATATAAGGCGCATGACAAATAACATTTTCTAAACCTATATTATTTTCTTGCATTAAGTTTATTGCTTCATCTCTTAATTTAATATCTAACTCTTTTCTAATCGTATTTTGAGGAGCTCCCGTATAAAACATAAAAGCATTAGCTCCATAATCAAGAGCCTGTTTAGTACTACCTAACAATTGTTCTTGAGTAAAATTAACATGACATCCTATAATCACTACTATCACCAAGAATATTATCTCATAAAAAAAAATATGTGTAAATTAAATACTTCACATATTTTTATGATATCAATTGATTTTTTCTATTTTTATCGATTCATCAGTGTGCCTACACCTTGACAATTATCTGATGCCGCTGTTTTACCTACATCCGCATCCTTACCTTTTACGTTTCCACTTGTATGGCCCCCGTCTTTATTTAAAAAAACCACATTATTACTAATCCAAACTTTATATGTATATTGAGTACCACTTGGAGTGACAAGAACGCTACCATGATATTTATCATCACCTTTATCATAATAACCTTGATTTTTTAAATCGTTTAACGAATAACAAACCGTTGTATTACTATCAAATTCACCATTCATTACATCAACTTGATATGCTGTCTTGGCACTACTAATTAAAGTTTCCCCTTCAACTGCTAAAACATTTTTACGTGCTGTTTGAGTCATAGCACCAATATTAGATGCAGCAATTAAAATGATTATGGCTAGTATAACGATTACTGCTAATAGTTCAATTAAGGTAAAACCTTTTTTATCTTTTGTTATTAAATTCATCTTTTTATCATTCCTATCTATCATTAAATTAATTATAGAACAGGAATTTTAAATAGTCAATAAATGGTGTCAAATAAATTATATTTTTTTACAAAATTATTTTAATGTTTCTAAAATACTACTAATAATATCTATATTATCAATGGCATCACTTATTTTATCCGTAACATTTAAATGATATTGTTCTTTCATTTTGATTACAAATAATTTATAATTGTCTTCATTACGATTTAAGTCTTTAATCCAATAAGAATTTTCTTTTAAAAGAGTATTCATTTTTTTATCTTCTTCTAATTTTTTTTGCACATTTAAGTTCATTTTAATCCTCAAATATTTTATTTATTGGACGGGGTTTAATAGCTTCGGTTGCAGAGGCAGCTGATGCTGTACTCCCTTTACTAGTTAATTCTTGGACAATACCTAGGGCTTTTTGCGCTGTATTTATATGTTCTTGAATAGAATTAAAGTCAATATTTTTTAGTTTGTCAGTAAAGTTTTTGATATTGTATTCACTAGTTTTAGAGGTTTGATTATTTTTAAAATAATCTTGCCACGCACTTTCTTCTTCACCATATATATCATATATTTCGTATAAATTTTGCCAAGTTGTCTCACCATTTTTTATAAATTTTACGAGTTCTGGATGTTTAGATGCAAAAATTTTAAATTCATCTTTTTTGGCCATAAAAAATCACCTATTTCATTTTATGCAAATAAGTGTTTTTTTATTATAGTTTAAAATCATTCAAAAAATCATCAATTGTTATTTCTTTTACTTTTTCGATATTAGGTGCTTCTTGTTTTTCTGGCTCTTTATTTAAATAACTGGTTAGTTCAACTTTTTTAGCTATTTTATCAATTTTATTTTTCGCAATATTAGAACCAGTGCTAGCTAAATCCATAATAGTGATATCACTATTTTTAAGATATTTAATTTCACTATCAGATTTTAATAATATTGTATCTCGAGCAGTTGTTGGAAAAGCTTTAATTATTTCATAATTAACTGATTTTACTTTTTTTATTAAAGCATTACCTTTTTTGGCTCTTCCAGTAGGCAATATTTCGCTACATTTAACCCTTTTAGCCGTTTTATGGTTGGTAAAAATATTTAAATAATCTTCCTGATCTATTGATAGCGCACTTACTAAATGGTCATCTTTTAAATTGATGCCCTTTACTCCTGATGATTTTACTCCTGTTAAAGGAATTTCTTCAGAATTAAAACGAACACAATAACCATTTTGACTAATAAGTAAGATATCTTGCTCTTCAATAAAGCAATCTACTACTTGATCATTTTCTTTTAATTTAATAGCCATAAGTGGTTTAGAATAACGGGTAACTTCAAAATCTTTGATTTTACTTTTTTTAACTAAACCATTTTTGGTTGTTATAATGATATTTTGCTCTTTGTTAGTCATAACACAGGCAAATACTACTTGTTCTTCGGAATTCATTAAAATGATATTATTAATATGTTTACCAAGTTCTTTCCATTTAGCTTCCGGTATTTTATGAACCGGAATATATAAATAATTACCTAGACTAGTAAAGACTAGAATTTTATCGAGTGTTGTAAGTTCAAAAAGACTGATTATAAAGTCACCTGGTTTTAGGGTGGTCTCATCTTGGCCACGAGAAGCATAAGATTTTTGGCTTACACGCTTAATATAACCTTCATTAGTTACTACTACAACAACATTTTCTTTAGGGATCATATCCATCATATCTAGTTTGATTTCGGTAACATTTTCTTTGATTTTAGTACGTCTTTTATTACCATATTCTTTTTTTATAATTTTAAGTTCAGTTTTCATAACATGCTTTAAGGCATCTTCATTATTTAAAATCTGTTCCCAGATATGAATGTTTTTGGCTAATTTTTCCATTTCTTCTTGAAGAGCTACAATATCAGTATTAGTTAAACGATATAATTGTAACTCGACAATCGCTTTAGCTTGTTCAAAAGTAAAATCATATTCTTGAGAAAGATTGGTAATAGCATCGCTTTTATTTTTGCTTCCACGAATGATTCTAATAACTTCATCTAATATGCTAATGGCTTTTATTAAACCTTCTAAAATATGATATTGAGATCTCGCATGATCTAGATCAAATTTAGTTCGTCTAGTAATAACTTCACTTTGATGTTTGATAAAAGCATCTAAAGTTTCTAAAATACCAATTAGTTTGGGACGACGATTTACAATAGCTACCATATTAAAATTGTAATTAATTTGTAAATCAGTATTTTTAAGAAGATAATTTAAGACTAGTTCAGCATTAGCGCTAGATTTTAAATCAATAATAATACGTGCCATATGTTCATGATCTGATTCATCAATGACATCGTTTATACCTTCAATTTTTTTATCTAATTTTATTTCAGTTATTTTTTTTATTAATTGTTCTTTTACTACTTCATATGGAATAGAATGAACAATTATTTGCTTTTTAGAACCATTTTTAATAATTTCACAATCAGATGTTAAAACTACTTTACCTTTTCCTTTAGTATAGGCATCAATTAGACCATTTTTACCTTCAATTACCCCACCAGTTGGAAAATCGGGACCAGGCATTATATCCATTATGGTTTCTAATTTACAGTTAGGAGAATCAATTCGTTTAATGGTGGCATCAATTACTTCACTTAAGTTATGAGGTGGAATATTAGTAGCATACCCGGCACTAATTCCAGTTGATCCATTAACGAGTAAATTAGGAAAAGAAGCGGGTAAAACAGTCGGTTCTTTTTCTTCGTCATCAAAATTCCAAGCCATCTCTACTGTATTTTTATTAATTGAGGTAAGCATGGTTTCGGCAAGTTTTGTAAGTCTAGCTTCCGTATAACGCATGGCAGCTGGTCCATCACCATCAATTGAACCATTATTTCCATGAATATCAATAAAACATTCACGCATTTTCCAAGGTTGACTCATTCTAATTAAAGCTTCATAAATGGAAGAGTCTCCATGGGGATGAAATCTACCCATAATATCTCCGACTGCTTTAGCACTTTTTTTATGAGGTTTATCATGAGTAAAATGAGAAATATACATATCAAAAAGAATTCGTCTTTGTACAGGTTTTAAACCATCTCGAACATCAGGTAAAGCCCGTTCTTGAATTATTTCTTTTGAATAACGACCAAAACCGGTTTCCATAATTTCTTCTAAACTATAATCATATATTTTTTCAATTATTTCTTTAGTCTCTTTTTTTTTGGGCATTATTTTCACCTTCTTTTCTAATTTAATTTTTATTTACGAAAATCATCTTCTAAAGTAAAGTCGACATTTTCATTAATCCATTCTTTTCGAGGTTCGACTTTATCTCCCATAAGCAAATGAATTCTTTTTTCGGCAAGAGCTGCATCGGTTAAATTAACCCGCATTAAACGACGATTTTGAGGATCCATGGTTGTTTCATATAATTCATCAGCATTCATTTCTCCTAATCCTTTAAATCTTTGAATTTTATAGTTTCCTTTCATAGTTTTCTTTTTTTCTTCTAATTCATTATCATCAGCTATATATATTTTCCCTTTATTGCCTACTTCTATTGAATATAAAGGAGGATTAGCAATATAAAGCATACCAGCTTCAATTAAAGGACGCATGAAGCGGTAAAAAAAGGTAATTAAAAGGATTTGAATGTGAGAACCATCGACATCAGCATCGGTCATAATAATTACTTTACCATAATTAGAATCTTTGGGATCAAAATCAGCACCCAAACCAGCACCTATAGCATATTCTATTTGTTTTAATTCGGCATTAGATTCAATATCATGAGTACTAGCTTTTTCACAATTTAATACTTTACCTCGAAGAGGTAAAATAGCTTGAGTTTCCCGGTTACGGTGGGTTTTAGCTGATCCTCCAGCACTATCTCCTTCTACTAAAAAGAGTTCATTTTTGGAATAATCTTTTCCCGTAGCTTTAGTTAATTTTTCACTTAAAATTCTTTCTTTAGAATTTTTCCCAGTTCCTTTACGAGCAGCTTCTCGAGCTTTTCTGGCAGCTTCTCGAGCAATTTTACTTTTCATAGCTTTATCCAGAATTAAAAGCGCAATCTCCTTATTTTCTTCTAAAAAGAATTTTAAACTTTCATAAGTAATAGACTCCGTAATACTACGAGCCTCAGGCGTCCCAAGTTTTCCTTTGGTTTGGCCTTCAAATTGCAGCATTCGCTCAGGTATTTTTAAACTTATTACGGCACTTAATCCTTCTCGAACATCTTCACCATTTAAATTTCCTCCACTATTGCCTTTAATTAAATTATTATTTTTGGCATAATCATTAAAAGCTTTCGTAATACCTGTTTTAAATCCAACTTCATGAGAACCACCATCACTCGTTTTAACGTTATTAACAAAACTCATAATGTTTTCGTTATACGATTCACTATATTGCATGGCAATATTAACTTCAATGTCATTCTTAGTTCCATTATAGTTAATTACTTTATGTAAGACTTTTTTGCCTTCATTAATGTATTCAACAAAACTAACTAAGCCATTTTCATAATGAAACTTAGCTTCTTTATTATCTGCTTCATCTTTAATAATTACGGTTAAATTAGGAAGTAAAAAAGCACTCTCTTGCATTCTTTCAACAATAGTTGTATAGGAAAAACTAGATTGTTTAAACATTTCATAATCAGGTAAAAATGTTACAGTAGTACCTGTTTTTTTAGTTTCTCCAATGGTCTTTAAAGGGCTTTCGACTACACCTCCATTACAAAATCTTATATTACTAATTTTTCCGTCAGTATAAATAGTAACGTCCATCTTTTTAGATAAAGCATTAACTACACTGGCTCCTACTCCATGAAGTCCTCCACTTACTTTATAACCACTAGTTTCAAATTTTCCCCCAGCGTGTAAAACCGTATAAATAACTTCAGGAGTTGATTTTCCTGATTCGTGCATGCCAATTGGAACTCCTCGTCCATTATCACTTATTGTAATACTTTCATCTTTGTTAATGGTAATATGAATAGTATCTCCAAAACCGTTAATAATTTCATCAATGGCATTATCAACAATTTCCCAAACTAAATGATGAAGACCTTTTTTATCAGTTGAACCGATATACATCCCTGGCCTTTTTCTTACAGCTTCTAACCCTTCTAATATTTTAATTGATGAAGCATCATATTTTGTCATGTTATCACCTAAATAAGTATATCATAAAAAAAAACAACTAGCGAGCTAAGTTGTCAATCATATGTTTATTATTCATTAATCGCTGTTGCTATAGTAGCAATTGCTGCTTCAAATTTATTGCCATTAATTGCTGTTGTAGCACTCTCATCAATCCATAATCTTAAATTATATTTAACAGATTCATTTTCGGCTAAAACTCCCTTAGCTTCTCCTTCACTAGTTTCTAAAGCGAAAGATGATTTCAAAGTCTTACTGTAATTAAAACTAGAAGTTTCATTATTTGGTGTTGCGGCTGATAAAGATTTAGCAACAGCAGATGCACCACCCACTTTTTGAAGGGAATATTTAACTAAATTATAAGGTATTTCAGTAGCCCCTGTTTCTAAAGTATTTAAATAAACTGTATAAGAAGCTTTAACATCACATGTATTTTGAATTGTAAATTCATAAGGAGTTAATTGTAATCCTTTACTATCGGCTACCGGATAGGCATTAGTTAAATTAATTGGATTTTTATCAGAAAAAGTGATGGCAAAACAACCTGTTTGAATAATATTTTCAGTTTGTTGATATTTGGTAACCTTCCACAAAGCATAACTACTTCCTAAAAACATTAAACCCACCATCATAATAGCAATGACCGCCAAAGAAATTCTATATCTTAATCGCATAAATCTTCACCCATAACTTTTCTTATTCTCTAATTCATATTATAAAATAAAATAAAGCTTTTGAAAAGCCCTTATTTTTTATTTTGCCAACTTTTCAATAGCTTCCTTTAAAGTATCTACTTTTATAAGCTTTATATTTAAATTATTTTCTTCTTTAACTTTTAAAGCTTCTTCATAATTGTTTTTAGGACATAAAAAGATATCAGCTTTAACTTTTTCAGCTCCAAGTAATTTATATTTGACTCCCGCTATTTCTCCAACATTTCCAGAAACATCAATGGTTCCAGTACCCACAATATTTCTTCCTTTAGTTATATCATCTTTTGTTAGAGCATTATAAATAGATAAAGATGTCATTAAGCCTCCACTACTACCAGATTCACTTTTTTCGGTTTTAATTTCTATTTGAGGTTCAACTTCATAATCATAATCATTAATAATAGATATTCCCACTTTTAAACTATTATCTATTTCGTAAACTTTAGCAGTACAATTAATTATTTCTTCGCCTCTTTGGACTTCAAAAGAAACAAGTTCATCTTTTTTTAAAGAGTTAATATAACCTTGTAAGGCACTTAATTCTTCAAATTCATTGTTATTTACTTTTAAAATAATATCGCCGACTTCTAAATCAGTTTTGGCGTCACTAGTAATATAAATAATCATTTGATGGACTTTATTAATTTTAACTTCTTTATTTGCCATTTTATAAGCACTAATAATAGCATTATCAAGACCTTGTTCTAAATAAAGACGATCTCTTTTAATAGTGTCATCTACTGATTCGTTATCTATAGTAATTTGAGATGATTTTTCTAAATCCCAATTAGGTATAATAAACGATAAAAGAACAAAGGGAATATTCCCTTTCATCATCGACACATAAGCCATTGACAACTTTCCTTTGGTTTCATTTTTTTCTTGCATAATTACTCGATCTGCTAAGTCAATTGTTCCCCCTGGACGATAGACTACGAAAGGAAGTTCATAAAAAACAAAAATGAATAAAACTATTAAAGCAATTAAAAATTTATAATTTTCTTTTATGATTTTTTTTAATTTTTCATATAATTTATTAAACATATTTTTATTTCACCTAAAATAATTATATCAAATGAAAGAGAGATTATGAAAAAGTTTTTTAAAAATGATCTATATATTATTAGCACTTTACTATTTATGATACTTCTATTTAAAAATAGTCTATTGTTTAAGCATTGCATTATAAATGGTTGTAATATTTTCTTTCAACAAGTTTTTCCTACTTTACTTCCCATGTTTATTATTAATGATATTTTAATTGAATATAATTTTATTCTTTATTTAAATAAATGGCTTCATAAGATTTTTTACAAATTATTTAATTTTTCTAATGCGGCAACTTATATTTTTACAATGTCTCTATTTTCAGGCACCCCTACTAATGGATATATTGCAGCTAGTTTAGTAAAAAATAAAAATTTAAGGGAAAAAGATGCTAGCATGATTTTATCTTATTCCTTTTTTTTAAATCCTTTATTTTTATATAATATGCTCAATGCAATTTTGAAAAATCAATTAATAGTTATTAAATTAATTATGATAAATTATTTAATAAATTTTTTGATTGCTTTCTTACATCGAAATTATCAATATCAAGAAATTAAATTTGATTCTCCCAAAACTAATAATCAGTTTTCAAAAATTCTTGCTAGTAGTATTAATCATGCATTTACAACCCTTATTAATATTTTAGGAACAATGATATTTTATTTTTTAATTTGTGAAGCTATTAATTTATTTTTAAAAAATCACATTTTAAACTGTTTAATAAATGGTTTATTAGAAGTAACAGGAGGTCTTTCTAAATTAGCTAATTTAAATATTAATTTTGGATTAAAAAAAATAGTGGCTGTTATTTTTATTTCTTTTGGCGGATTAAGCATTCATAGCCAAATAAAAAACATCATTAATGATGTTAATATATCTTACAAGCATTTTTTTAAAGCTCGTTTATTACATGTTATTATATTTACACTTTCTTGTATCTTTATTACCTAAATAAGATCTATTAGGAAAATTTTCACGTTTTACTCCCCCTCTTTCTGTTATTTTTTTACCAAGATAAAAAAATTCTAAATCATCTATTTTATTTTGACTATCATCTTTAACTTCAACGGGAATCGAAAATAAAACAGAATAAAAATCTGGACTAACAGAATCACTACTAAAGCCATCTAAATAAAAATTAACGCAATTAATATTATATTTAGCATTTTTAGTTTTTAATTTCCAGGTTTCGGTTTTACCTTTGGCGTTAGTATAAGAAAGAGAATCATCTTTAATAAGTAACTTCCCACTCCCATTTTTAAATCCTAAATATATTTCTAAACGATCACTTGGAGGAATTGTAGGTTCTCTTAACGCAACAAGTCCACCATAATCTAAAAAATCATCTTGAACTCTTTTAATAATGAGAGCGCGATTTTGTTGATCATCTCTAGCATAATCGATTTTATTATCACTATATTTAGCATCGACTAATAATTGAAATAAAAAAATTATGATAATAGATATTAAAGCCATACTTATTATAAGCTCAATTAAAGTTATACCTCTATTTTTCATGAATATATATCTCCTAATTCTATTGTCGTATAATAATAAACATAATTGGAATCACAAGTATTATAATCACCATGCGTTCCATCTTTACATTCTTCAAATTCAATAATTAAGCGATAACCATCTTTATCATTTCCTCCAATGGTTTTAATAAAATTAACGCCTTCTGCCCGAACCTGTCCATATAAAGACTTACAAGCATTTCCTACGTAATCATTACAATCTTGAAATTCTGTTAAATCTTTATAAGTTAAATACATATTACTTATATGAAGCTGATTATAAAGTGTTTGACATAAAGCAATATTTATATTTCCTTTTTCAAAAAATCCTTCATTTTCACAACTAAAAGGAGTTATATAATTCATTTTTTGAGGATCAGGATCTTTGCTTAAATTAGAAACTAAATAATCAAAACGA
This sequence comes from uncultured Bacilli bacterium, assembly GCA_948479395.1. GTDB lineage: Bacteria > Bacillota_I > Bacilli_A > RF39 > UBA660 > MGBC108787. The sequence continues at coordinate 17,187 of CAOLUI010000020.1, forward strand.
AAGTTTCGGAAAAATTGAGATAAATGAAAGGCACGATATAAATGGGTAGAATCATTATACTTTATCCTAATATTTTCTTTAACAACAGCGGAATTATATGTAGAATAAGTTAATAAAAGTGATGCTGTTAAAACAGCAACTACTACCAATGTTTCTATAAATATAAAACCCTTTTTTTTACTCATCATTTTTTAGCCTCCATATTATCTTAATTATAAGTTAGAGAACAATTTTTGTAAAGTTTGTTTTTTTTTAAATATAAAAAATATTAGAAAAAATTCTAATATTTATGGTAATACCCATGGATCTTTGCTAGTACCTGAACCTGTGGCTTGAAGATTAGATTTAATAATAACAATCGGTCGAATATAAGCACTATAAGTGTTACCTCTTAAGACAGTACTACTTTGAGTTACTGCACATAAAGCATTATTTTCTGAATTTATAGTGCTAGGATAAGCGCTTCCTCTTGAACTTACCATACGTCCAACAAATTTATATAGATTAGTAGTTGTGTAACTATAATTACGAGAAGCAAGCCAATAATCTTCTGGATAACTTGATCCAATTTTATTCGCATTCAAATTACTTATTGCTTCTCTTACTAATGATGCATCCTCATTATATAAATTATCTCCTCCTCCATAAGTTTCATTAGCATTATTACTTGTAGATGAATTCCAAGGAGCTGGATATACAAATTTACTAGTATCAGTTATAAATTCTGTTTGGCTATTATATCCCATATGTCTTGAACCTATCGTATATTTTTCATTTTCATATTGTGCAGCTATTGTATTTAAAGCTCCTACTAATTTTTGATATCCTACACAGCCAAAAAAATCTATTTTATTACTCGATATATTTTCTGATACCATTTCTATAGTACCATCTGCATTTTTCTTTATAATACGCCACAAATTCAATTCGCTTGGATTTAATGATTGTGTTTTATGACCATAGCATAGAGTGCTTGAACACCCTGTTAAGCTATTAGTGCCATTATTTTCTATTTCGTATAAAGTAGAAATTGGCGTCATTTTTACATAATCTCCTATTTTAGATGTGTTTGTTAGAGTAATTTCTTCAAAATCGATATTACATTTGATCTTTTTATTATTATTTGAATTGATGTTTACTAGTCCCCAATTATCTATATTCCATTCAGCTGAAGCGCCATTTTCACATATAACATTATTTACGATATATCCATCATTTTTACTAGGAAAGGCCTGATCTACTACTTTTCCATATATTGTAAATGTTAATTCTATATCCCCACTACTAAAATCAGGTATTGTTCCTCTTAAGACATTATAACTTTTTGTTTCTTTATATAAGGCATAACTCCTATATATTAGGATACCCCCCCCCAGTAGAGCTATTGCGCCTAGGGTTAGGAGGGTTCTTTTTAGTTTCTTATTTTTCTTAAAACTTTTTAATTGCATCTTTTTCCCTCTTTCTATTATTTCCATTATAGCATTTAAAATTTAGCTTAACAATAGAAATTATTTTAACATAAAAAAAAGCAAATTTTCTTTTGCATTTTTTATCTATTTCAAAATAAATGGTGAAGTATTAGAACCTAGTCCTCCACTCTTTATTCCAACATTTGAATCTAGATATACTGTAGGACGAACCTCAAATATACCATACGCACTACTGTAATTCACAAGCCCTATCGAAAACACAAGAAAAACATAGTCAGCTCCAGAAGAATACGGCATTAATGTCCATTGCATATTAGACATATCCAACCAATCATTATCTTTACAATCACTTACTCCACTTTCATGCCAATTATACAAAGTCGTATTTAAACAGCTACTTCTATCTGTTGTTGCTCCTCCCGCAGTCGCATATCCATAATCACTTGGATACATTAAGCCTACTTCCCCTGTCCATTTTGTTGGCCTTCCTTCATATACTTCTTCTCCTCTTTCTTTTTCATAATACGTTTTAGTTATTAGATCGTTATATGTACTATTTCCACCTAAATTCCAGACACTATTACTTACCATATTCTTAGCACTTTCCGTTAAACCATACTTACTAAAATCACATGGAGTTGTGGCCCCATTTTGCCCAATTGGACAGTCTCCACTTGTTTTATTATAGTAGGCTCCTTCATTTAATACTTTTTGTAAAGCACTGTCACTCCAATCATTACTATTGTTATTATCCCATGAATATGAACCTATACTCTCACTTCTTATTAATTTAACCTTATCTT
>CAOLUI010000021.1 GCA_948479395.1 uncultured Bacilli bacterium
AGGAGGGTATTCTTTAGTTTTTTATTCTTATTAAAACTTTTTAGTTTCATTTTTTCTCCCTCTTTCTATTATCTAAATTATAGCATACTTTTTTAGATTTTATAGAAAAAATAAAATTTATTTTACCTAAAATTTTTCGATATATTTATCGCCGCCACAGCTCCATCACTCGCCGCTGTAACTAACTGATAAACATCCTTTTTTATTGCATCTCCAACAGCATAAATGCCAGGTATTTTTGTTTCAAAATTCTTATTAACTTTAATATAACCATTTTTATCGGCAATATTTAAATCTTTTATAAAATTTATATTAGGTTCAAAACCAATATAAACAAATAAACCTTCAACTTTTAATATTTCTTGATGATTTATTTCAATACTACTAAGATTCCCATTTTCCTCTTCTAAAGACGTAATTTCACTATTCCAATAATATTCAATATTTTCTTTTTTATTTAACTCTTCTATTAAAGAATTATCGGCTTTAAAACTATCTTTCCGATGAATTAAATAGACTTTTTTTCCTAAATTAGATAAATAAATCGCTTCTTCGACTGCACTATTTCCTCCCCCGACAACAGCTATTACTTTATTTTTATATAAAGCCCCATCACATAAGGCACAATTACTTATTCCATGACCTAGCAATTCTCTTTCCTTTTTAAGTCCTAAAGCTCTTCTCTTTCTGCCTGTAGCAATAATAATATTTTTAGCCTTAAACTTTTCCTTATCGGACTCTATTACCTTCATTTCTCCTTTAACAATAATTCTTTTAACTTCTAATATTTTATAAGGAATTTTCATTTGATTAATCGATTCAAATAATTTAAAAGATAGATCAGGACCACTAATCTCACCTAAGCCTGGATAATTATTAATCGTATTAATTTTATTTGTTAAACCACCTGGCATTTCTTTTTCCAACATTAAAACATTTAAACCACTATTTTTAGCATAAATAGCTGCCGATATTCCTGCTATTCCCATTCCAATAACGATCAAATCATATTTCATTTATAGTCTCCTTAAAATTTAATTTTATCTCCCACTTGTTCTTTATATAAATCTTCAAATTTACTCTTTTTTCCAATTTTCATAATCAAACCTATTCCCAATATAAATAAGCCAACTGATACTAATTGAGCAGCTTTAAAACCAGCAAACATTAAAGAATCAGTTCTAAAAGACTCAATAAAGAAACGTCCTACACTATACCAAATAAAATATAATGCTGTTAAATGACCTACCTTCAAATATTTATATTTTCTCACAACCAACAAAACTAAAACTCCTAATAAACACCATAACGATTCATATAAAAAAGTTGGTTCATAATATACGCCATTAATATACATTCCATTAATAATAAAATCCGGAATATGTTTTTGTTGCAAAGCTAAAAGAGTCGTTGCCCCTCCATGCGCTTCTCCATTAAAAAAGTTCCCCCATCTTCCTATAGCTTGTCCTAATAATAAAGATATAGAAACCATATCTGTTACTTTTAAAACTCGAACATCATATCTCTTACAATATACAATTAATGTAAGAATTCCTGCAATTAATCCCCCATGGATAGCTAATCCACCTTCCCAAATTTTTAAGATACTTATCGGATCATTTAAATACATTTTATAATTAAAAATAACATAATAAACTCTCGCCCCAATAAAACCAAAAATAATTACCCAAAAAGCCATATTAAATAAAAAATCTTTAGCATAATCATATTTTTTTCCTTCTTTTATCAATAACCCAATTCCAAGAATTACTGCTATTAATAAAATTACAGAATACCAGCGAACTTCCATTCCAAAAATCTCTATCATAACGGGATTCATTTAACCATCTCCAATTTTAATTATAACAAAATATTATTTTAGATTAAAGATTATTTTTTCAAAATAAAAAAACACTATTAAATAATATTTTAAAAAATTTTAGTGTCTTTTAACTTACTTTTATCTCTTTAAATTACTATCTTCTAAAAACGTATTAGATGGTAATAAATTTCTTTCTTTCACTAATTTTTCCATTGCTTCTTTAGTTTTAGGATTATATATTCCTTCAATTTCTCTATTAACCCATTTATAGTATTTATCCCTTTCTTCTAAAGACAAATCATCTATTGAAAAATTTAAAGAAGGATTTTTTTCTCTTAACTTAACAACATCATCTACTGTCTTACCCAAAACTAAATCACCATGTAAACGAATTGCATCATGATTCCAAGATAGTCTATCAATATGTTCTCCATTTAGCTTTACTCTACAACCAGCACTATTTCCAATAAAACTATCGCCAAAGTGAACATATACTTTTGCACTCCCCAGATCATACTCTCTTTTCGTAACAATACTCTTATGATATCTAAAACCACTATAAAATAAATGATATTGGGCTAGACCTTTTGCTGACTCTAAAGTTTGATTATACCAATTAAAATAACGCTCATTTATAATTTCTTCTATTCCATTAGTATCAAATACATAATTCCTCATCTGAAAAAATACCATATAATTATTTGGTTTCAAATATCCAGGCTGATCTGCTTCACCAATAGAAGCACTAAACTCAGCAAAAATATAATTATTATTTTCATCAATAGAAAAACTATAACCATATTCATATAAATCATCATTAATACCAGCTAACTTAACATTTCCATGTTCATCTACTGAAACTAAATAACCTAATAAAAATTGCATCGAATCAGTTAAATTTTTAAAAACATTATTGTTTTTCATTCTTCCATATTCTTTTTGACATATTTCCCATATTTTATAGACAATATTTGAAGCCGGATTTTCTAAAATTTGAACATTTATCTTTTTCTTTTTTAAATAATTTACTATCATTTGGTCATATTCATTCATATTTTTTTCCATTTTTACCACTCCTTAGCCAAATTATAACCCCCCCCCCTGTTTAAAAGTCAATAAAAAACTATTACAAAATTAATAATATACAATACATGTTAACCCCCCAAGAAAATGAATAATTTGATAATTATGTTAAAAAAAGAGCAATATTTTACTCCAAAATAAATACTCTTATAAATTAAAAATTATAACTTTCTAAAATATCTCCATCTTCATTATAAATTGTGGCATCAACATTTGCCATATACAAAAATTGGAAATCTGGATTATCAAGTGTATATCCAGCCTCTATCGCCCAATCAAATTCATCAATCACTACTTGTTTCACTTTTATATTATCACTATCATCAATTAATTCACAGTTGATTCTTATCCAATTTTCACCATCATAAGCAACTATACAAACATGGTTATTTTTTTTTATTTGTTTAGATACATTTTTTTCTTTATTTGTAATTACATATATTTTATTACCAACCATAATCGGATCCCCAAAAGGTCTGCAACTTGGTTTGTTCCCATCAATTGTCGATATAAAATTTACTTGCGTATTCTCTTTTAAAAATTTAAATGTTTCATTCATCTTTAAACCTCTTCCTTATAAAAATTTTTTTAAAAATTTTCCGGTATATGATTCTTTATTTTTTATTAATTCTTCTGGCGTACAAGTATCAATAATAGTTCCGCCACCATCTCCCCCTTCAGGACCTAAATCAATAATATAATCAGCAACCTTAATCACATCTAAATTATGTTCAATTACAATTACCGTATCCCCATTATCAACAATTCGATTTAGTATTACTAATAATTTTTTAATATCATCGCTGTGTAAACCAGTTGTTGGCTCATCTAATATAAATAAACTCTTACCAGTTGGCTTCTTTTGTAATTCTTTAGCTAATTTTACTCTTCCCGCTTCTCCGCCAGAAAGCGTTGGCGCTCCTGCCCCTAATTCTACATAAGAAAGCCCTACATCCATCATGACATCTAGTTTACTCTTTATTTTTGGAACATTTTCAAAAAACTTGACAGCTTCTTCTACACGCATCTTTAAAACTTCTGCAATATTTTTTCCTTTAAACTTAATATTTAACGTATCTCTATTATAACGTGTTCCTTTACAAACATCACACGGAACATAGACATCTGGTAAAAAGTGCATCTCAATTTTCTTTACACCATCACCATAACAAGCCTCACATCTTCCGCCTTTAACATTAAAAGAAAATCTTGATTTATCAAATCCCCGCATTTTACTTTCCTTCATCTCGGCAAAAAGATTTCTAATATCATCAAAAACTCCTACATAAGTTGCTGGATTACTTCTAGGTGTTCTACCAATTGGATCTTGAGATATTTGAATAACCTTATCAATATTATCTAAACCCTTTATTCTTTTATATTTTCCAGGAATTACTTTTGATTTAGGATATAAATTTTTAAATACTGCTTTATAAATAATTTCATTTACCAAAGAACTTTTACCTGAACCTGAAACTCCCGTAACACACACAAATTTTCCTAAAGGAATTTTAATATCAATATTTTTCAAATTATGTTCACTTGCCCCTATTACTTCTAAATATTTACCATTTCCTTTTCTTCTTTTAGTTGGAACATCGATTTTTTCTATTCCCGCTAAATATTTACCTGTTAAAGAATTCTTATTTTTAATAATTTCTTTAGGAGTACCAGCTGCAACTATCTCTCCCCCATTTCTTCCAGCTCCAGGACCAATATCCACTAAATAATCCGCTTCTAACATAGTATCTGTATCATGTTCAACTACTACTAATGTATTTCCTAAATTAACCATTTCCTTTAAAGAATTAATTAATTTATCATTATCTCTTTGATGTAGTCCAATACTCGGTTCATCCAAAACATATAATACTCCACTTAATTTACTGCCAATCTGTGTAGCAAGTCTAATTCTTTGCAACTCACCACCAGATAAAGTTCCCGCCATTCGATCAAGTGTAATATAATCAAGTCCCACATTTGTTAAAAACTCTAATCTACTCTCAATCTCTTTTAAAATTAAACGACTTATCTCTCTTTGTTCCTCATTTAATTTTAAATTTTTAATAAATTCCAACAACTTACCAATACTCATCTGCGTCATTTCATAAATATTCTTTTTATTAATAAATACGTTTAAAACACTTGATTTAAGTCTTGCCCCATGACACTCAGGACACTCTACTTCCATCATATAATTATCTAACCATTCTCTAATCCATGTACTAGATGTTTCAATATATCTTCGTTCTAAATTCGTAATAATACCTTCAAAATAACTCTTTGAAAATCTTTTATTCCCATTTTTCGAAGTATATTCAAAATTTAATTCATCAGGACTTCCAAACAACACAATATTTTTCTCTTTTTTCGTTAATTTCTTAAAAGGCTTATTCATATCAATTTTATAATAATCACAAGTCGTTTTCACCTCAGTATAAAAAATATTAGCATCATCACTCATTGTTGATATAGCACCTTCATTGATCGATAAATTAGCATCTGGGATAAGTAATTCTTGCGAAATAGAAGTTTTAAATCCTAATCCTTTACACTCGGGACAAGCTCCAAATGGAGCATTAAAAGAAAACATTCTAGGCTCTAGATCAGGCAAAGAATAATTACATTTAATACAAGCAAATTTTTCACTCCATAAATACTCTTCTCCATCAATTATTTTAATTAAAACCATTCCATCTGCTAATTTAGTTGATGCTTCTATCGCTTCAAAAACTCTTCCTCTTTCTTCTTCTTTTAAAACTATTCTATCAACAACAACATCTATAACATCTTTTATATTCTTTTCTAAATTAATTTCTTCATCTAAAGTATGAATTTCACCATTAATTCGAACTCTTGTAAATCCCTGCTTTCTTAAATCATCTAATAAATCTTGATGCATTCCTTTTTCTCCTCGAACAACTGGAGCCATTATTTCTAATTTAATGCCTTCAGAAAAAGCCATCACTTTGTTAGTCATCTCTTCAATACTTTGATGAGTAATAGCTTCGTGATGGACCGGACAAAATGGAGTTCCAATTCTCGCATACAAAAGCTTTAAATAATCATATATTTCCGTTACTGTTCCAACAGTACTTCGTGGATTATTATTTGTGGTCTTTTGTTCTATTGCAATACTTGGACTTAACCCTTCTATTGAATCAACATCTGGTTTATCTGAACCTCCTAAAAATTGTCTTGCATAAGATGATAAACTCTCCACAAATCTTCTTTGACCTTCAGCATAAATTGTATCAAAAGCTAAACTACTTTTCCCTGATCCAGATACCCCAGTCATAACGATCAATTTATTCTTAGGTAAATCTAAATCCACATTCTTTAAATTATTCTCTCTAGCGCCCCTTATAACAATTTTATCATTCATCCTAAATACCTCACTTGCGTTAATTATTCTACCACAAAAGTACAAAATTATTGCAAAATTAGTATAGCATATATTTGTTCGCTTTTCAATAATTTTAATTCTTAACTAAAGTTTTTCTTTGATCCACTAAATTTTTAACAAGAACATAATGAATAATTGCTAAAACAAAAGCCGGCATTACATATATACGAAGACTCCAATTAAATACCATTCCACATAAAAACACACCAACTGAATTACCAATTAAAGCTGTACAATACTTTAAAACCGTTAAAAGTAAAGAATACTTTTCTGAAACATTATTAATAAAGTAACCACTAAAAATAAATTCATAAGGACAATCTGTTAATAACAAGTAAACTATCATAATAAAAAATACTACTAGATTATTAGTTATTAACACCAAAAAATATAAAATAATTCTCATCCCATATTTAAAAAATACATTTATATGATCGTTTTTAAATCTTAGCTTTTTAACTATTAGCATTGCTAAAAAATTAGAAATAATTCCTATACCTAATATTAAATAACTAGCGATATTAGAAGAAAAATTTAACTTAGCAGTTAAAATTAAAAGCGGAAGACCCCATACTGAACTCCAAATCATTGATCCCATCATATTATGAATAAAATATAAATAAATACATTTATTGTTATTAAAATACTTAATCGCTTCTTTTATATTTAAATTTTCTTTCAAAGTATTTTGAGAAATTTTTGTTAAAATCAATACACTAAAAGCTAAAAAACTAAATATAATCGCTAGCAATAAACAAGTATTATAATTAAATACTTTATTAAAAAAAGATCTCCCTATTAAATAAGAAACCAATAAAAAACCTAATTTACTACTTAAAGATTCTACAAAATTTTTCTTTGTATATAATATATCATCTTTAGTTAAACTCATCATCAAAGGATAGACACTTGCTACTATTAACTGGGTAAAAGCAATATCAAAAAACATTAAAAACTTTAACCAAAAAATCATTTTACTATTATTTAAAAATATTAAAAAACTTTCAATAATAATTTTAATTGCTAATGAAAAAAGAATGCCTTTTTTTATTTTATCTGCTGAAACTTTTATTGTAAAAAAGAAAAGTAATAGAACTGTTACAATATAAGATACACTTATTACATGACTTATCTCTTGTGTAGATAAGCCATTATAATCAAGCCATAATTCTCGGTAATTATCAAAAACCCCAATAGAAAAACCAAATAATGCCAAAAATAACAACACAAAAAAACATTTGTTATCCTTCAACCTCTTCACTATTCTTCACCTAATAATAGTATATCATATTATATTAATCTTTTGGACACTTCCTCTTTTGAATTTGATAAGTTATTTTTAAAGATAACTTCCAAGGAATAAAACGATTCAAAAACAAACCCAACTTCACAGAAAAACCTGGAACAATAATCAATTTATTTTTAAACATCTTATTAATAGCATACTTAGCGACCTTTTCACTATTCAACGAATTTATTTTAAAAATCCCATGAGCTATTTGATTAAATTCAGTACTCACAGGTCCTGGACACAAAGCACTAATATGAACATTACTCTTTTGTTCCTTAAGTTCTTCATAAATAGCTAAAGTTAATTTTGTTATATAATTTTTTGTTGCATAATAAGTATTTAATCGGGGTCCTGCTAAAAAACCAGCACTCGAACAAACATTTAAAATGTATCCTTCATCTTTCCTTATAAAATCTTGTAAAAACAATTTAGTTAGAATATGGTAAGCTTTAATATTTAAATCAATCATCTCTAATTCTCTTTTTAAATCCGTTTTATTAAATAATCCAAAAAGTCCAAAACCAGCATTATTTATTAAAATATCAATATTATCCTTTTTTGTTTTTTCATATAATTTAAAGACATTATCTTGAACTAATAAATCAGTCACTATTATTTTTACATTTACATCAACTTTACTTTTAATTTCTTCTAATCTTTCTCTTCGTCTTGCTACCACTATTAGATCATGACCTAAACTAGCCATATAATAAGCCATATCTCTACCTATTCCACTACTAGCACCTGTTATTAAAACTTTCATCTTATCACCATTTTTATTATACATTAAAAATGGATTTTCAAACAAAAAAAAGCTATCATAACGATAGCCATTTTTTTATAAATAAGTTAATAACGCAAATATTGCAATAGCAAAAATTAACATTATAACAAAGAATTTCCAAATATGTTTAAACCATTTTTTATAAGGTATTTCTAAATATGATAATCCAAGCATTACCAAAGCACTAGTTGGTGCTATAATTTGTACTAAACCATTAATAACCACATAAATAACAAAAGCAATATTAAATGATTCACCAAATTTATTAACCATTACATCTCCTAAAACATACCCTGTATATCCAAAATCAATATGGAACAAAGAAGAAATAAAGGCTGATATAGAAGTTAAGAACGGATTAAATCCTTCACTAAACTTTAATAACCAATTAGAAATAGTTACCGTAAATGGAGCCCAATAAATAATAACAAATATCATATATAGCAATAAAAGAATTGCCATTGGTTTAAGCATTTTCTTTAACCCTTCACTTGCATTATCTATTAAATCATCAAATTTAATTTTATAAATTACTATAGAAATAAGCATTATTATTGCTAAAACTATATTAATTACATATAAATCCCAGCCACCAAAAGCTGCAGCATTATTTCCAATAATATATTTAAAAATAGTATAATCTCCAATTGCTAACTCTGTTAACCATTTATGAAAATTATCAAAAACAGTAATTCCAAAATTATCATTCCATTTAACATAACCAAGTACTACAAATACTAATATTACAATATAAAATAATATCATTGGCCATGTTTTAACTTTTTTAGAGCTCACTTCTTCAACAGCAAACAAATCATCAAATTTTTCTTCTTTCTTTTTCGCCATCAAAACTTTTTTAACATGACGAATTGTAAAGAAATTAAATACAAAGAAAGCAAAAGCTAAAATTCCAAAACGAACACCTAACTCTAAAGTTATTTTTACTTCTTGATAATAATTCAAATAACTAATAAAATACGCTAATCCCTCAGTTCCATAAGTAGCACCTATTATACCTATTAGCATTGAACCAAATGTACACAAAAAAGCAGTAATCTTATCTAAACCTAACTTATTTACAATACTAATTATTATAGGTACAAAAATTAATACTACAAAACTTTGAGATAAAAATGTTGTTAATAAAGTTATAAACAATGAAGCTATAAGAACAAAAGCCTTTTCCTTTCCTTTAAATTTTTTCGCAATATTATTAACTAAGGCCTTATAACCACTTGTTTTAGATATAACTCCATAAAATATTCCCAAGAAAGCTATAAAAAGTAATTGTTGCAAGAAAAAATTTGCACTATAAACTCCTGAAAGAAGAATATCAGCCAGTCCTTGTCTACTTAATCCATAATCAGAAAATTCACTTCCTGAAAAATAACCATATGGAATAACCCAAGTTAAAACAATAGTTAATAAAATAGCTATTAACACAATTTTAACTAAATCATGTTTTTCAAACATATTTTTTATCTTTTTCAATCTACTCGACCTCCTAAATAAAATTATAGCACAAAAAAATATAAAAAAAAGCCAAATTATGGCTTTTTTTCGAATATATTAATCTTTTGGTTTCATTAAAGGAAATAAAATACAATCTTTAATATTTTCAGAATTAGTTAATAATTGAACCAAACGATCTATTCCTATACCCCACCCAGAAATTGGTGGCATTCCATATTCCATGGCCTCAATATAATCATAATCCATTGGCATTGCCTCTTCATCACCATTCGCTTTTAATTCAGCCTGTTGAAGTAATCTCTTTTCTTGTTCTTGAGGATCAACAAGTTCCGAATAAGCATTAATAATTTCAGCTCCATTAATAACAAGTTGAAAACGATCTACAATATCTGGATTATCATCGTTAGCTCGCGCCAAAGGAGATAACTCAGTCGGGTGATTAATTAAAAAAATCGGATTAACAACATAAGGTCTTGCTACTTTTTTGTATAATTGATCAACTAAATTTCCAAACCCTAAGTTTTCTAAAGGCGTTTCTGAATCTATATCTAATTTTTCCTCTCTTATTTTTTCTAACAACTTTTCTTTAGTATTATAAACATTTATGTCAATATCAATATAACGTAATATTAAATCTCGAAAAGAAACTGATTCCCAATCACCACTTAAGTCCACAACTTTATCTCCCACTTGAATTTCTAAAGTCCCAAAAATATTTTGAATAATTGTTTGAAGCATATTTTTCAAAAAAATCATATTATCTTCATAATTTAAATAAGCGCCATATCCTTCAATCATTGTAAAATCTTGTAAATGAGTTCCATCCATTCCTTCGTTTCTGAAACACCTAGCAATTTCAAAAACCTTAGTAAATCCACCTACAACTGCTCTTTTTAAGTAAGTTTCAGGAGCAATTCTTAAAAACAAATCAATATCTAAAGCATTGTGATGAGTAATAAAAGGTTTAGCTAAAGCCCCGCTTGCTTTATTATTTAAAATTGGCGTTTCAATTTCAATATAACCATTTTTATCTAAAAAACTTCTTATTTCCCTAATAAACTTTGAACGAAACAAAAACAAATTTTTTGCCTCTTCATTCCTGATTAAATCCACATAACGATTACGATAAATCATTTCTTTGTCTTCTAAACCATGAAACTTTTCCGGAAGTGGTTTTAAAGCTTTTCCCAAAAATTCAAAATTAATTGCTCTAATAGTCTTTTCTCCTGTATGAGTAGTAAAAATCTCGCCTTCTACCCCTATAAAATCTCCTAGATCAAAATTTTCTTTAAACTCTTGATATTTATTTTCCCCTACCATATCTAATTTAATTGATATTTGAATTTTCCCTTTTATATCTCCAATAGTTAAAAAGGCCATTTTTCCCATTTTTCTTAGTAAAATAATTCTTCCAGCAACACGAACATTATCCACTCCATCTTCTAATTTAGCCGCCTCATAAATTTCATAATTTACTTTATATTTTTCGGGATATGGATTTTTAATATTCTTCAATTTTTCTCTTCTTACTAATTCTTGTTCCGTAAACACTCTTTCCATAAACTCACTCCTTTTTAATTAAAAATAGTATACAAGTATCTTTCTAAAAATACAAGCTTTTCTCAATTACTTAATTTTCCCTAATATCTTATGAATTTTTAAAATTTTCTTAGCAACAACATTGATATACTTTTTCTTAACCTGTTCTTCCTTCTCATTTTTTTGAGTCAATATAATTAATATGTACGGATTATCATCATAAACAATTCCCACTTCATGATAAGCAATTCCAAAACTTCCATATTTTTTTACAAACTCTTTATAATTTACATTTTGAGAATCAATAATCTCATAACTCGGGTTAATCATCCATTTCTTTAATTCTTTACTAAGAATAGTTTCTGTTTGAAAATATTTATATAATGCTTCTAAATAAATCATCATATCAAAAGAACTAACAATGCCAAATAAATCTTTTCCTTCTAAAGTATGTAAAGCGCCTAAAGATTTACCAAATTCTATTATTTTTTCTTTTGTCACATATTCTACTAACTTTATATAAGCTGTATTATCACTTTCTTTTAAAGTAAAATAAATTAATTCTCTAATCGTATAATCTAATTTTTCTTTATTATCTTTAATGACTCCACTCCCGTCTTTAAAATCCTCTTTTTGCAAATAAATTTTTTTATCTAAGAGTTCACGATTATCTTCTGCTTTTTGATAAATATATAAAGCAACTAAAAACTTAATTGAACTCGCAGCATAAAAACAAATATCATAATTAAAAGCACAAAAATCATTTGTCTCTAAATTTTTATAAGCATAAGAAACTTTTTCTTTCTGTTTAAGTAAATACTTATTTAAATTATATAGTTTTTTTGTACAACTTTATTTTGAATCTTTGAATAAAAAGCCATTTTAACTTCCATAAATACACTCTCCTTATTAATAATTATCTGTGTTTTAAAATACTTTCATTATTCTCATAATATTCATTTAAGACTTTTATATAATCTTTAAAATGATCATTCATACCAGAAAAAACTTCTTTTTTAAAATCACTAGCTCTAATAATATTTTTAATATGATGATTTTCATAAACCGAGACAAAACCCACTATATATTCTGGTCTTAGTCTTAAAAAGCCATTTTCATCCGCATAACAAGTATCATTTAATTTATCCAAAGGTATTAAAACTAAAATAGATCCTCTAGAAGATTTATAACAATCAGCATACATTAATTCTTTTATTATCGTTCTATTATTGGGATAAAAAGATATATTATCACTTAATGATGAAGTAAAAGACTTTGCTCCCGAACTTAAATGCCCTGTAAGAATTAAACCATTCTCCAAAATATCTTTTATATCTTCATCCTTACATCTTCCAACACGGTGTATTCCCACTATCATATTCTCTTTATCTACTAAATTATTTAAAAAAACTTCTAAATTGGGAGCTACTGTTCCTTTAACTTCTCCTAGGTATTCAAATGAATGACAATTGATCCCCTTCGCTTCCAAATAAAGCATTCTATTATAATATTCTTTTCTTTTTATTTCTTCCTGTAATAAATCTTTATTTTTTTTCAATTCTTCATTTTTTCTATCTAAATTCTTTTTAGTTCTATAATTCAAATCTGGATAAAAAACTCTTTGCCTACCATGATAATAACAATACTGTTGCTCCTCTAATTCAAATTCCATTCGTAAAAAATCTTTTTGATAATCCAATTTTTTCTGAAATAAACGCATATTATCACCATAAATAAATTATACCATAAAAAAAAGAAATAGATAATTCTACTTCTTATTACGATACCTTTCTTTAGGATCTAAATAAGCTTTACGTAATCTAATTGCATCAGGTGTAACCTCTACATACTCATCATCTTCAATAAATTCTAAAGCCTCTTCTAAAGTAAACTTTTTGGGTGTTACTAAATTAATCGCTTCATCGGCACCACTACTACGCGTATTAGTTAAGTTCTTATTTTTACATGGATTAACATCTAAATCATTATCACGACTGTGAATTCCCACAATCATACCTACATAAACATCTGTTGCTGGCTCAATTATCAAAGTTCCTCTCTCTTGTAAATTAAATAAAGAATACCCTAAAGCTTTACCATTTTCCATCGAAACTAAAACTCCATTTTTTCTTCGAATAACTTCACCAACATAAGGCTTATAATCATCAAAACTACGAACCATAATTCCTTCTCCTCTAGTATTTGTAATAAAAGAACTACGATAACCAATAAGACCTCTTGTTGGCGCTGAAAATTCTAAATGAGCTCCCCCATTCTCACTTGAAACTACTAATAATTGTCCTTTTCGCTCTTGAATATCACTTATAACTGTTCCCGAATATTCCTCAGGACAATTAATAATCACTTTTTCAAAAGGCTCATATTTTTTGCCATCACGCATCTCCATTAAAACTTGAGGCTTAGAAACTGATAACTCATATCCTTCACGACGCATATTTTCTAATAAAATAGATAAATGTAACTCTCCTCTACCACTTACTTTAAAACCATCGGCATTACTAAGTTCTTCCACAACCAATCCAACATTTGTCTCTAGTTCTTTTTCTAAACGTTCTTTTAAATGTCTAGTTGTCAAAAACTTTCCACTTTGTCCTACAAAAGGCGAATTATTTACTAAAAAATTCATTGATAATGTAGGTTTTTCAATTTCAATTGGAGGTAATGGATTAACATTGTCTTTACTACAAATAGTATCTCCAATAGAAATAGTAGAACATCCAGCTACTGTTACAATATCACCATAAAAAGCTTCTTTTTTTTCTATCTTATTAAGTCCTTCATTAACAAATAACTTTGTTACTTTAAAAGTTTCTATCGCTCCATCATTTTTTGATAAAGAAACTGTCTCTCCTTGTTTAATACATCCTTTTGTTACTCTTCCAATTCCTAAACGCCCAATATATTCATCATAACCAAGATTTGAGACTTGTAATTGTAAAGGATCATTTACGTCTCCCGAAAAGGGTTTTACAATTTCTAAAATTGTATCAAGTAAAGGAGCAATCGAATTAGACTCTTCATCTAATGCTTTCTTAGCAATTCCATCTCTCGCTATTCCATAAATAATCGGAAAATCTAATTGTTCATCTGTTGCATTTAAATCCATAAATAAATTAAAGGTCATATCTACTACTTCTAATGGTCTAGCATCTTTCTTATCTATTTTATTAATAAATAAAATAGGTCTTAAATTTTGTTCTAAAGCCTTTTTCAAAACGAATCTAGTTTGAGGCATTGGTCCTTCTGCTGAATCGACTAATAATACCACTGTATCTACCGTTTTAATTACTCTTTCCACTTCACTTGAAAAATCCGCATGCCCTGGAGTATCCACAATATTAATCTTTATATCTTTATATCTTATCGCACAATTTTTCGAATATATAGTAATGCCTCTTTCTCTTTCAATATCATTACTATCCATTATACAATTTACTTTTTCTTCATGTTCATCAAAAATCCCATTTTGAGATAATAACGCATCAACTAGAGTACTTTTTCCAGCATCAACATGGGCAACAACTGCAATATTTATAATCTTATCCATAAACAACACCTCTTAAACAACGTTTGCATTATACACCCAAAAAAAGCATTTTGCAACCAAAATACTTCTAATTAATATTTGCAAGCCACTTCTGTAAAGTTTTCATAAAAAAAGAAAGCGCTACAAACAAATATCCTAATTCTATTATTATTCCCCATATACCCAAAATTTTAATATTACTATCAAATACAATTCCTAACAAATTATCTCCTAAATTTCTTATAAAAATAAAAGGTACTTTTAAAACACATGTAATAACTAACAAAAATAATATATCTACAATTAATTTACCTCTTTTTTTATTATCACTTTTTTTAAAAATAATTATTAAATCTTGTAAAGTATCAATACAACTTTTCACCCATGAACTAGACTTTTTTTCATATTTTATTTTTATATTTTTAACTATATCATCTATTTCACCCAAAGATTTAATTACTTCTTCATCACTTTTCTTTGATTTCTTAAATTTATTATCATAAATATTAATTTCTTTAATCACTTTTTCTTTCTCTAAAAAAGATAATTCCTTCTCTAATTCTTTTAAAAAATCTTCTTTATTCATAAATATTATCCTCTTTCTTTGCTAAAACCACCTCATAATACCTACATTTATTTAATTCTTTCATTTTCTTTACAATCTGAATATTATTTGTCTCTAAAAGTTCTTTTTCATATTTTTTAACTATTCTTGAATTAGCATTATCTTGTAATAAAACACTGTCTTTTAAGAAGAAATAAGACTCTTTATTTTTAATAACTAACTCTTCATAATTCATAATGTCTAATGATTTTACAATTTGAATAGGAGAATAATATAGACAAATATCACTATTCCCATAAAATATATAAGACTCTTCTTGATTTAAATAGCTAAAATTCTTTAAATTTAGAAAAATTATACCATCTTCTTTATTTTTATAATAGCCCACAAAACCATCTTTACATCTTATCCTAATTCCTTTTAAAACATGAAGTGTTTCTCTCAAAGATTCCATAAAAACCTCAAAAGAAGTCATCTTTAACCCACTCATATATTTTACGCGATATTTAGCATTTAAATAATTATCTAAAAAATTAAAAGCTTCTTCAAATATTTCGATCTTTTTCTCTAGCGTTAGCTTCTTAATAATATCTTTAATACTTAAACTTTCAAAATTTTCAATATTCATCAAATAATTTAAACAATCACTTAAAAATGAAGCTGCTACATGACAAGCATCCTTTTCTAATTTAGATAATTTCTCATATTCTTTTTGTAAATCTAAACTAAATTTTTGTTTATCAAAATTACTATAATCTTCTTTTTGTTCTACCCGGCTTGGAAGGGATAACTCCAAATTATCCAAAGTGACCAAATAATCTCCTAATTCTTTAAGCGCTATATTAAAACACTTCGCATATTTTTTTTGAACTTCTTCTCTTTTTTCTTCTAAATAACCTTTAATATTAACTTTCGTATTTTCTAAAATTTGATTAACATCCCTCAAATTTTCTCCAATATTATTTTTTTGATTCAAACGTTTCTTTTTTCCCTTAAAAGATTCATCTAAAATAATAATTCTATTTTTCAAATCGCTTATATCCTTTGGATATTGTTCTAATAAATAAAGATTTTGAAAATGCACTTCACTTAAATCCATTTCTTTTAGATACTCTACTAATTTTTCTATAAAACTCTTAAGCTCTGGAATTTCTTCTAAAATACTTAACTTATCATTTAAAACATCAACAAAATTTGTTACTACTTCTTCATCTTCTAATATTTCACAATCTTCTATAGCCATTTTATTATTTTGATTTAATTTGTTTTGATATTCATCTTTTAAATCTTTCAATTCCTTATATAAACCCAAAACTTTAAAATATATATTATTTTGCTCTTTAAATTTTTCCTTCAATAACATAATTAAAATTTTAGCCGTTCGTTTATATTGCTTTTTTTCCACTAAAAATTCTTCATCACGAATTAAGTCTTTTTCTTGCTCAAAATTTTTCATTAAAGTAATATCTAAGAAAGTATTTTTAAATTTATAAAAAACTTTTGGATCTAATTTTTCATAATCATCAAATTCAACTTCAATATTATATTTATTCTTATTATTTAAATACCACCAATACTTAAATACCTCTTCTTCTATTTCTTCCTCTTTAGAAAAGAAAAGAACTCGTTCTAAATTTCCATAATGATTATTAGGCCATGAAAAACAAACCCCTAATCTATTTTCATCACGATAAAGATAAGGCGCTCTATTTAGAGAATAAAAACCATATTTTTTTAAAACTTTTAAAATTTGCTCTTCTTCTAACATTTTTCTATCCCCTTTTATTATTTATTATTATATCATACCCATTATATTTTTTCTACTTGATAATTAATAAAATAACTAGTATTATAAAAATTGAAAGGAAGATCAAATGAAGTCACAAAAAACTAAATTAATTAAACCTCAAAAAAACAGGAAAAAAAATATCAATTTGGAATTAATAGGGGCCATTATTATGTTCATAACTGGTCTTATATTAATCACTAACTCTAGTAAAGCAGTTATTATTATATGTTATTGTATAGGCATATTAATTTCTTTATTTGGTGGATTTAATCTTTTAAACTACTATCGTTTAAAAAAAGAATTAAAAATTGAAAATACCACTAATTTAATTATAGGAGTAATTACCGTATTTATTGGAATCATAACTATTATCTTAGCTAGCGCTATTGAAACATTTTTACGATTTATAATTGGTTTAATATTAATCCTAAATGGTTTAAGTAAAATAAAAATATCAATTGATAATCAAAATTATATAATTATGACTATTGGTATTGTTCTTGTAGGCATTGGATTATATACTGTTTTAGCTGAAAATATAGTATTTATAATTGTTGGATCTTTACTAATCCTTTCCAGTATTATTGACATCATAAAATATTTTAAAAATCAAAAAAAATAAAGTCATCTATTAAACTGAACTTTATTTTTTATTTGTATTCTTTTTTGAAGTTGTTTTTGCTTCAGAATTTTTTTCTGTATCCTGACTATCATCACGAGCCATAAAAATCAAGAAGCTTACCCCAGCAATTGTAGCAAAAATAACAATAATTGCAATCGCAGAATTACTATCTTTTTTCTTTTTAGGGACAGATTCTCCTCCTAAAATAGGGGCAACTACATCTTTATAACTACCATTTTCATTTTCATATCCAGCTTTTATAGCACTTTTTATATCTTCTTCATAATCTTCTGCAAAACCTTGGAATGTTTTTTCTCCTATTATTATATAAGGAACTCCATTAACTTCTTCATTAAAATAACTTGCTACTTCTTGCATTTTAGAAGCATTATCTTCATCATTCCATACTTCTCTTTCTACCAGATTAAAATAATTTTGATATTCATCATCCAAACTTTCAAAAAAAGTCAAAGCTTTAGCACAATATCCACAACCTTCACCTTTAAAAATATAAACATTTATTTTTTCTTCTGCTAACACCGTTAAAGGCATTAATAATAAAATTACTAAAGCAAACAATAAACCTTTTAATTTTTTCATTTTTACTCCTCCAATAAAAATTATTATACAACCTTTTTACAATTTTAGCAAATCATACAAAAAGTGTTAATTTAAATCTGAAGTGCAACAAAGTTGCATTGAAAAAGACATATGAGTAATTTATAATATCTATTCACCATAAACAGAAAGGAAATTATTCATATGTCTAAGGTAAATAATACAGTAAATTCAAATAAAATGCAATATCATCATTTAACAGAAGCTGATAGAATGGTTATTCAAACACTTATTAGCCAAAAAGATTTTAATGGGAAAAGATTATTTAACAACTCTTATATTGCTAACTATCTAGGATTTCATCGTTCTACTATTTCTAGAGAACTAAGAAATCGGAAAAGTTACAGATTTATGGTTAGATCTGGTAAAACATTTGAAAAGCCTTATAATGCT
>CAOLUI010000022.1:0-8216 GCA_948479395.1 uncultured Bacilli bacterium
TTAAATCTATATACGCATACTTCTATTGAGTTATGTCTTCTATCATAATGATCAAATAGATATTTTATAAATATTTCATACTTTTTATTTATATCTATTTCTCTTTTTTTATATTTTCCTGATTTATATCTTGATATTGTTGAATGACTTATCCCTAATCTTCTTCCTACTTCTCTCATTGATAAATTTTGTTTTAATAATATATCTATTTCTACTTTCTTTTTTTCTGTTAATTGTTTATAATTCATTTATGAGTCCTCCTTGCCGGGTGGGGCTCTTTTATTTTATCAAAAAACCACACCTTTTTGGTGCGGTTCATTTTTCAATTTAGGAAACATCATAATTTTGATGTTTATTTTTTGGGACTAACTATTTTAAATACTGGAGTTTCTAAAACCATACTAATAATAATTATTATCGAAAAAACTAAAATTGGATGAATTTCATTAATCCATTTAAAAAGGGTTAAACCTCTTTCATAAGAAAACTCACAACAGCCTAACAAAATTAAAAAAATCGAAATAGTTATTACTAAACTGATTAAAGAACTCTTTTGCAAATGAAATAAATTTTTTCGCATTAAATATATTATGCTATAGGTAGTAATAAAACTTAATATAATACTAATTAAAATTGAATTATTAGAAAAACCTAAAAAATAAGTAATCATTCCACCTAAAACACCCAAAAATAAACTTTGAAAAAATCTACTTTTAGTTATGACGCCAATTAAACTTACCCCTAATAAAATAATTAAAATACCAAACGAAACTTTCATTTAAAACCACCCTCCTAAAAAATTTTATAATTTAAAATCGTTATAAATATCATCAGTCATATCTTTACCATCAAAAAATGGACTAATCTTAAACTTATGGAATTTTCCCACTAAATTTGACGGAAACTTCCTTATATAACCATTTAATTCATTTGTATTTTTATTAAAATAACTTGTTGTCGCTACAATTTTTTCATCTGTAACTTTAATATTCAATAATATTTCTTTTAATTCCTTATTTTTTTGCAACTCGGGAAAATCATCTATTAACTTATTTAAAATATTAAAAGCTTCTTTCATTTTACGATCCATTTCAAAATTAGAAACTTGTTTATTTTTAATATTAATGTGTTCTTTAAAATAATCTTTTTCATCCTTTAAAATACTTTTCACAATATTACTAGCTCTTATTAAAATATCATATCGCTCTCTTAAAGTTTCATCAATAATTCCTTCTGATTGTTCAATTTTAGTTTTTAAAAACTGCATTTTATTATAATATATTACATAAAAAATTGCTAAACTTCCTATAATAATTATCAGAAATAATAAAACATATAAAAAATTCATGAAACGACCACCATTCTTATTTTCATTATATCATGTAATAGAAAAAATTTTAAAGAAAAAGTATGATATACTTTAAAATAAAAGGAGTATTAAAAATGAAACATAATATGTTAACTATTATTCTGTCAGAAAGAATAAATGAAGAACTAATATTAGAAGTAAAAAATGAAATTGGTAAAAGACACCTATTAGAATTACAAAAAATTGCCCAAAAATTAAATATTTTAGAAACTAGTAATAATGAACTGGAAATGGTGAAAATAATTGCTAAACATGGTCACGCTGTTATTCTTAATTATGGAGTTGTTAAAGGTAAACAATCGGGATTAGTAATGTTGCCTAGTCAAATAACTTTGGAACAATTTCAAACTTTTGAAAAATTAAGAATTGAGTTTGAAGATTATGAATCCATTATTAGTTGTGCTATTTTCTTTGGCCCACTTGCCTACAAAGGTGATTTAAAACAAATGAAATATGAAGACCAAATTCAAGGACGTAATCTAAATGATGTCGAATCACTTTATTATGAAATTTATGAACAAGCAAAAAATTTAGAAACAATGGAGAAAGCAAATGACTCAATTAAACGTTAAAAAAATTATAGTCGGAAAACTAGAAGAAAATTGTTATATCGCTCAAAAAGATAATAAAGCCCTTTTAATTGATCCAGGAGATGAATATGAAAAAATTTCTCAAGAGTTAAAAGAACTTGATGTTGTTGAAATTTTATTAACTCATAATCATTTTGATCATGTAGGAGCTCTAGATTATTTTGAAAAGAAATATCATTTAATTCACAACAATTTTTCAAATCAATATTTTGATTATCAAGTTATTCCTACACCAGGCCATTCTAAAGACTCATTAACATTTTACTTTCCTAAAGAAAAAATAATGTTTACAGGAGATTTTTTATTTCAAGGAACTATTGGTCGAATGGATTTACCAGGTGGAGATATACAAGATATGAAAAATAGTTTGAACTTAATAAGTACTTATCCTAATGATATAATTATTTATCCTGGACATGGAAATAAGAGTATTCTAGAATTTGAAAAAAATAACTTTAACTATTACATATAAAAAAACTTTTAAATTTAAAAAGTTTTTTCGGAATAAGAATGACTATAATTAATTCTATCATCAAATTCAACATAGTTTAAATAAATTAAACGAATTAAAAACCATTTTCCTGTTGTGGGATCACTAAGAATTAAATGATCTCTTCCCGCTTCTTCAATTATTCCATCGTATATTTTGTCTTTCCATTCTACTGAATCAGGATAAGAAACATAGGCTCGTACCTTTTTTCCCTTATTTAAACGTAAAATATTTTCGATATAGCTTTGTTCTCCATCGTTAAAAGGACTATAGCTTATATTTCCTGGTGGAGTAACCATATTTGTTGAATTAAAAGAATCATCATTAGCTCCTGGAAATGTAGGATTTTGATAAAAACTTCCATTCATATAAATCACCTCTCTCTAAATGATATGTTAGATATTTCAAAATATTTATTTTTTTAGTATAATTTATAAAAGAAAAGGAAGATAAAATATGGAAATAAATTTAGATTTAAAAAAAATTACTAAAACTGTAACCGAAAAAAACTTCTATAAAAGGACATTTGTCTTAATACTAGGAATTGCTTTACTATCTCTCAATTATAATTTATTTTTATTACCAAATAACTTTGTTATAGGAGGAACAAGTGGTCTCGCTATTATTTTTAAAAAATTATTTAATTTATCACCAACCATATTTCTTTATTTATCAAGTCTTATTTTAATTTTTCTTTCTTTTATCTTTTTAGGGAAAGAAGAGACGAAAAAAAATATTATTGGTTCTATTTTATATCCTATTTTTGTTTCTTTAACGGCTCCTTTGGCCAAATTATTATTAAATTATTTAGAATTTGATAGTATTTTAATTGTTGTTTTAATAGCTGGTATTCTTTGCGGTTTTGCTAATGGAATAATTTATAAAACTGGATTTACTACTGGCGGAAGTGATATAGCAATGAAAATTTTAAATAAATATTATAAAATACCGGAAGGAAAATCTTTATTTACCGTTAATATAATTATAATGATATGTGGGGCCTTTATTTTTGGTGCTAATAAATTTATTTATTCTTTAATAATTTTATGTTTAAATTCTGTTTTAATTGATCGTATTTTAATAGGCATTTCTAATAGTAAATTATTCTTTATTCATACTAAAAAAACGGAAGAAATAAGAAAATTTATATTAAAAGATCTAAAAACTGGAGTCACTATTTTAAATGCTCAAGGAGGATTTTCTAAAGAAGAAAATCAAGTTTTAATGTGTGTTGTCCCAACCAAAGATTATTATTATTTTAAAGAAACAGTTCTCGAAATAGATTCTAAAGCTTTTTTCGTAATTAATGATTGTTATGAAGTAGCAGGAGGAGTAAGTAAAAATATAAAAGTAAAATAATTGTAAAAATTAAAATATAATTTAATGTTTTGTAAACCATTATGATAAAGTTTTAAAGAACGAGAAAAAAGAGACTAATAAAGAAATAAATGAAATTAAAACTAATGATAATGATAAAATAAAAAAGCTAGATGAAAGTAAAGAGTTGTATTTCTATAAAGAGGTTGAAACCGTTGCGACATTTGAAGAATGCTCAAAAGCATACTATGAGTTAAATAATAATGGAAATAAAGAAGTTTGTAATGAAAAGAACAAAAAAGATTTTAAATATCAATATCCAGTTATTAACATTGATAACGAAGAAATAAAAAAACTAAATGAAAAATTTAAAGAAAATGCAAATAATTATGAAAAACAATTCATCAATAGTCTTGCTCCAAATAATCCTTGTACGGAAGAATGTGAATATTTTTTAGTAAAAACAGCCAAAGGAGAATTAAAATATTTAACAGAATATTCTGAACCAAAATATAATATTCAAAATGGAAAATATTTAACTGTAATATTAGGTTTATATGAAAGAGTGCTTAGTGGAGGATCTTATGAAAATTTCGAAGATGCTTATGTAATAGATTCAGAAAAGGGCAAATTATTATCTAAAAAAGATATATTATCTATATATAATTTTGAAGAACAAAATATTTTAAATGAAATATCAAAAATAAAAAACGAAATAGAATATGAATTTGAAAAAGAATATGCTGATCAAATTTTATATAATATAAAAAATAATAATTATGAGGTTTTTATAAATAAAAATGAAGAATTAGTAATTAGAGCAGAATGTGATGTTCCAGGAGAAGAATTATTTATTTATAATGGAATCAACTGGCAAATAAAAAGTGTAGACTCTATAGCTGAAATTTAAGATCTAAAAAGGTCTTTTTTTGTTTAAATTTACCATTTATTAATATTTATATCAATGATATAATGAGAATAGTACCGAGGTGTGTAGTAGAATGAATTTAATAGAAGTAAAAAATTGTTACAAAATTTATAATAACGGAGTAACAGCAGTCGCTGATTTAAATCTTTCCATCAAAAAAGGTGAATTTATCTTTTTAATTGGTGCTAGTGGAAGTGGTAAATCAACTTTAATTAAAATGTTATATAGAGAAGAAAAACCAACTAAAGGAAGTGTAATAGTTGGGGGAATTAATGTTGCTAAATTACGAAATTCTAAAGTATATAAATTACGTCGTAAATTAGGAATTGTTTTTCAAGACTTTAAACTTTTGCCTAAGTTAACAGTATATGAAAATGTAGCTTTTGCCTTAGAATCAATCGGAATGAACAGTAAAGATATTCGTCCCAAAGTATTAAAAGCTCTTGAAAATGTTGGTTTAAAAGAAAAAATTAGAAGTTTTCCTAATCAATTATCTGGTGGAGAACAACAAAGAGTATGTATCGCAAGAGCAATAGTAAATGATCCAAAACTTTTAATATGTGATGAACCAACAGGAAATTTAGATCCCATAATATCTAAAGAAATTGTTAATATTTTAGACAAAATAAATCAAGAATCAGGAACAACCATTATAATGGCTACTCATGATAAAGAAATCGTTAATAAAATGAAAAAAAGAGTCATTTTAATTGAAAATGGTGTTGTAACAGATGATAATATGAAAGGAAGTTATAAAGATCATGAAAATCATTAGATTATTTGGTCGAGGAATAAGAGATTCTTTTAAAAGTGTATTTCGAAATTTTAGTTTATCCACTGCAGCTATTGCCTGTAGTAGCATTACTTTAATATTAGTAGCAATCTCCTTAATTTTATCCTATAATGTTAAAAATATAACTAAAGATTTAGAGCATGAATTAACTATTGTTACATATGTAAAAAAAGAAACTACCGAAGAACAAAAAAATGAATTAAAAGCTTCTCTTGAAAAAATGCCTAATGTTGATTCTTATGTTTTTAAAAGTAAAGAAGAATGGAAATTAGAAATGAAAAACTCTTCTGAAACTTTAAATACGACTTTAGAATATCTGGATGAAAATCCCTTATTAGACTCTTTTATTATTAAAGTAAAAGATGTTAAACACTTAAAAGAAACTTCTGCTGAAATTTTAAAAAATGAATTTGTTTCTAGTGCTGATTACGGAGAGGGAATGGCTGAAAATCTTATCGCCGCTTTTGAAGTAATCGAAAAAGTAACTATTATTATTGTAATCGCTTTAATATTAGTAACGGCTTTTTTAATAAGTAATACTATTAGACTTACTATATTTTCGCGAAGAAGTGAAATTGAAATTATGCGTTTAGTAGGAGCTAGCAATTTAACCATCAGAATTCCCTTTATATTTGAAGGTTTAATTTTAGGATTTTTAGGAAGTATTATTCCAATTGTCGTTACAATATATGGTTATGTCATTATTTATGATCATTTTAATGGTTATATTTTCACCCAATTAATTCAGTTAGTAAAACCATTTAATTTCATTTTATATGTTTCATTTATTTTAATAATAATTGGCTGTATTATAGGAATGTTTGGTAGTTATAGGGCTGTTAGAAAGTATTTGAAGATATAATGAAAAAAGTATTAAAAAAAACATTTAGTAGTTTTATGATTTTAGCTCTTACATTTGTCTATATTATAAGCCCTATAAATGTAAAAGCCAAAGAAGCCGAAACTTTAGGAGAATTAAAACAGGAATTAGCCAATTTAAGAAATCAAAAGGCTACTAATGAAGCCAATCAGAAAAATGCTCAAAATCAAATTAAAGCGAAAGAAAATGCTATTGTTACTGCTGAATCAGAAATAAGTAAAGCCCAAAATGATATTGAAACTGCGGAACAAAATATTGAAACTTCAAATGCTAAATTAACAGAGCTTACAGAACAAACTAAGAAAGTTTTAGAATTTACTCAACAAATGAAAAGTAAAAATGCTTATGTAGAATATATGTCAGGGGCTACTAGTATGACTGATTTAATAATGCGTATTGCCATGATAGAGCAAACTACAGAATCAGCTCAAGATATGCTGGAAGATTTAGAAAGATTAATCAAAGAAAATGAACAGTTAAAAGTAGATTTACAAAAAAAACAACAAGATTTATCGGCTAAAATAACTAATTATCAAGCTAAAATTCAAGATCTTCATGGTGATTTAGAGTCATATGACAAATTTGAACTTGATATAGATGCCAAAATTAAAGTTAAACAAGATCAAGTAAATAATTATATTCGTTTAAGTAAACAAAAATTTGGCAAAGAAGTAGATACTGCAACCCTTGCCGAGTTAGATGTTGTAGCTTACAATGGAAATTGGTTAAAACCATTAAAAAAAGGAAGAATAACTAGTACAATTGGATCTCGTTGGGGAAGTTATCATAATGCACTAGATATTGGGGGTAATCCTGAGGGAACTCCAATTTATGCTGCCGCATCAGGAACCGTATCTGGATTTATTCCACGCTATAAATGTGGGGGAAATATGGTCTATATAAATGTTATTGTCGGAGGCCAAAAATATACTACTTACTATTATCATTTATTAAAAGTTAATGTTAGAGTAGGTGATGTTGTAAATCAAAATACTATAATTGGTACAGTAGGTGGTTATTCAACTAGTAAATCTCATGGGGGATATGATGGTTGTACAACAGGAGCACATCTTCATTTTGGCGTTGCTAAAGGCTACTTTAGTGGTACAATAAATCGTGCAAACGTTATAACTCCTCCAGGATTTCCTAATAGAACTGGTTATACATTTTCGTCTCGAACAGATTATTATGGTTAAAAAAAGAGTAAAATCTTTTTTTATTTTGACATAATTTTATTAAAAGATATAATATTTAAAGAGGTGTTTTTATGACTAAAAATAAAGAAATGCTTAAGCTTTTTTTTAAAATTCTCATTAATAAACCTGAAGCCATTAATTTAGTAATTCCTAGATCATATCAAAAAAATATATTTGAGATAGATTACCAATCATTAAAAAAAGCTGGCTATCATAATTTAATATTTGATATCGATAATACGATAATGCCAGTAAATAGTATAGATGTATCTCTTAAACTCCAAAGGTTTATGAATGAAATCAAAAAAGATTTTAATATCTGTTTAGTCTCTAATAACTCTCATGATCGGGTTTATCCTGTAAGCGAAAAATTAAATCTTTTGAGTCTATCAAATGCACATAAACCAACACCTGAAGCTTTCAAGCAATCTTTAATCTTATTGAAAGGAACTCCAGAAAATACCATAATGATTGGGGATCAAATGTTAAGTGATATTGTTGGTGGCAATCAAAATGGACTTTATACAATTTTAGTAGAACCATATCAGAAAAAGTATGATTTAAAAACTGGAATTAATCGAATTTTACAAAATATTATTATGCACAAAATAAAAAAGTACATCAAACGTTATAATTATTATTAGAAAGGAAAA
>CAOLUI010000022.1:8236-17601 GCA_948479395.1 uncultured Bacilli bacterium
TATATGACCTTTTCCACTCGTTTAAAAGAAGAAATTACCGAATATAATAGTAATATTATTGAAAAAAGAGCTGAATTATCAGCAATTATCCGTTATGCAGCTAAAATTACACCAAATAGTATTATTATAACTAGTGAAAACGCCAAAATAGCCAGACGTATATATTCTTATTTAAAAGAAATTTTTGGTATAAATATTAAAATTATAATTCGAAACCAAAAAAGATTTCGAATTAAACAAATATATATTTTAGAAATAAAAGAAAAATTATCCTATATTTTAGAATCATTATATATATATCATAACCATCGTAAAATAAAACCCAATGCTAACTATTTAGAAACTAATGAAGAAAAAATTGCTTATTTAAAAGGTACTTTTCTCACGAATGGCTCAGTAAATGATCCAAGCACAAGTGGATATCATTTAGAATTTGTTTTTTCTAATCAATCAGATGCTTATTTTATAAAAAAATTACTAAAAGAAATTGAATTTAATTCTAAAATTCTTAAAAGAAATAATCGCTACATGATTTATATAAAAAGCGCTGAAGATATAAGTGATGTAATAAAGCTATTTAACGCCATTAATTCGCTATTTTATTTTGAAGATATAAGAATTTATCGAGATCATAAGAATATGGTAAATCGCTTAAATAATTGTGAAATAGCAAATCAAGAAAAAAGTATCTCTACTGGTTTAAAGCAAATAGAAGAAATAGAATTTCTAGAAAATAATAATTTAATTAATTTATTAGATGAAAAAACTAAAATAATAATAGAATATCGTAAAAAATATCCTGAATCTTCATATAACGAACTTGCCGAAATAATTTCTTTAGAAACTAATTATAATATTGGTAAATCAGGAATAAATCATCATTTTATTAAAATAAAAAAAATTATAGATGAAGTAAAAAAGAATAATTAGTTTTTGTAATATTTATAATTATTTGATAGAATACTATCTTGGTGATAGATTATGTTTAAAATTTCCCAAGAAAAAAGAAAAGAAATATTAGAGTTTTATTGGAAATATAAAGATTTGTTTGATGAAAATACACAATATATGTTTAATGAATTTTCTTTAGGAAATGATTTAATTTGTGATACCTTATTTGAGTTTTATACTTATTTTCATGCAATTGCTGATTCAATAAATCCCTATTATGTTTTTTATAAATACCTCTGTCAAAAGCATCAGTCTATTTCTAAAAAGAAAATATTAGAAGTAGCAAGTGGATATATACCAGCATTTTCTTACTTATTAGCTTTACATGAAAAAATGGAACATCAAATAATTGCAATGGATCCAGTAAGCTTACCTTTAAATATTAAAGGAGTTACAATTAAACAAGATTTGTTTACACCTCAAACAAATCTTCAAAAGATTGATTTATTAGTTGCTCATTGTCCTTGTGATGCTTTAGAAATTATAATAAATAAAGCAGTTAAAGAAAAAAAAGAATTTACTATTCAAACTTGTAAATGTGCATCAGGTAGCGAATATTATTTTTATAGTCGAAAAGAATGGTACTATTATTTAGCAACTTTAATAAATAGAGCCAAAACTCTAGAAAATTCCGGATTTATTGTAGAACAAGAATATCTTGAATTATCTCGAATGACTGATTCTCCAATCATAACTGCAAGAAAACGTTAATTTATAAAATTTCATCTATAATTCCATATTCTAAAGCTTCGTCAGCATTCATGTAAAAATCTCTTTCCATATCTGCTTCTATAATAGAAGCTTTTTTATTAGTATTTTGAGCCATGATTTTAATTAATTTTTCTTTCATTTTTAAAATATGGTCAGCAACAATTTTTATATCTGTTGCTTGTCCCTGTATACCACCAAGAGGCTGATGAATCATAACCTCAGCATTTTTTAAAGCAGCTCTTTTATTGCCTGATGATAATAAAAATGCGGCCATACTAGCGGCCATTCCTACAACAATTGTTCGAACATTACTTTTAATAAAATGAATTGTATCAAAAATGGCAAAACCACTGCTTACTTCTCCGCCAGGACTATTAATATATAATGAAATATCTTCATGAGATAAAGAATCTAAATATAATAATTCACTAATAATAATATTAGCTGTAGCCTCATTAATTTCTCCTGTTAAAAATACTATTCGATCTTTCAATAGTCTTGAATATAAATCATATGCATACTCCTGATTATTACTTCTCTCTACAACTGTTGGAATAATATTCAAATTTAATCACCTACTACTATAATAGTAAAAAAAAATTTTTTTTATTCAAAAAAAGTATGACAAAATATTTTACATATGATAAAATAAATTAGAATAAGAGGGTAATAGATATGCAAGAGATAAAAATAACATTTCCGAATAAAAAAACACAAAATTTTCCAATTAATACAACTGTATATGAAATTGCGGAATTCTATCAAAAAGAATCACCTAATGGAATTTTGGGTGCTCGTATTAATAATGCTATAGTTACGATGAATACTAAAATTAAACAAAATTGTGAAATAGATTTTGTAGATATAAGTGATCCATATGGTTATCGTATGTATCAAGCTGGCTTAAAATTTATTTTTGGTGTTGCCGCAAGAGAATTATTTCCTGATACAGAAATCCATTTTTTACACAGCGTTCCCAAAGGAATAATGGCTGAAGTTAAAGGGAAAGTCAATATTATTAAAGATGATGTCAGTAAAATAAAAGAAAAAATGTTTAAAATAATTAAAGATAACGAACCTATTCAAAAATTTAATATTTTAAAAAAAGAAGCTCTTAATTATTTTGAAAAAAATAATCAATTTGAAAAAGTTAAAAATATAAATTCTGTCAATAAAGAAATAATAACTTTTTATAAATTAAAAGATAAATATAATTATTTTTATACTGAATTACCTTGTGAAACTAAAAACATTAATAAATTTGATTTAATCTATTTAGGCAAAAACAAAATTGTTATTGTTTATCCTGGTTCTGGAGCTGATGCTTTAGTCCCTGAATATGTTCATTATGATATTATTATAAATAGTTTTATTGAAAGACATGAATGGTTAAAAACAATGAAAGTTCCTTATCTTGCTGATATAAATGATTTAGTAAGTGATGGAAAAATAGATAATTTTATTAAAGCTAGTGAATTAACATTTAATGATCATATCTCCGAAGTTGCTAAAACTATTAAAAATAATGCAGATTTAAAAGCAATTTTAATTTCTGGACCATCATCTTCAGGAAAAACAACTACTACCAGACGTTTATCAAGCTATTTAGAAACCTTAGGGTATACCCCTATTCCTATTTCAACTGATGATTATTACAAAGATGAAAAAGACATTAAACGTGATCAAATTGAAAACTATGAAGTTTTAGAAGCTATTGATTTAAAAATGTTAAATGAGGATATTAACAAATTAATGAATGGAGAAGAAGTATACTTACCAACTTATAGTTTTATCACAAAGAAAAAAACAAGAAGTAATAAAAGTATAAAAATGAAAGAAAAAAGCATTTTATTAATAGAGGGCCTGCATTGCTTAAATGATGAATTAACTATTGATATTGAAAAGAAGTATAAATATAAAATCTATTTAAGTCCTTTTATATCTTTAGGAATTGATCGTCACAATTATGTATCCACAGTTGATTTACGTTTGTTAAGACGTATTGTAAGAGATAATAGAACCCGTGATACTAAAATATCAAGCACTTTAAAAACTTGGCAAACTGTGCGTGATGGAGAAGAAAAATATATTTTTCCCTTTATTCATCAAGCTGATATAGTTATCAACACTGCGTATGCTTTTGAAGTTGGAGTTTTAAAAGTATTTGCTGAACCTCTATTATATTCTGTCGGATTTGATTCGCCCTTTTATGAAGAAGCTAGAAGATTAATTAATTCAATGCAAGTTTTCTATCCTATTTCTAGTGAATATATAGGAAGAGACTCTATATTAAGAGAGTTTATTGGTTAAGAAAGAAGGTCAAAGAATGATTAAAGTAGCCATTAATGGATTTGGCAGAATTGGGAGAGTAGCTTTTCGGGAAATGATAACAGATACTGATTTTGATATAGTTGCAATTAACGATTTAACAGAACCAGAACAACTTGTTTATCTTTTGAAATATGATACTAACCATCGTTCATTTCATGAAGATATGATTGATTTTGAAAATGATGAATTAATCATAAATAATCGAAAAAGAATAAAAATATATAAAGAAAGAGATCCTGAAAACTTACCTTGGAAAGAATTAGATGTTGATTTAGTTTTAGAATGCACTGGTTTATTTACAAATAAAGAAGATGCCCTAAAACATATTGAAGCTGGTAGTAAAAAGGTTTTAATATCGGCTCCTGCTAAAGGAGATATTAAAACAATTGTTTATAATGTAAATGATAATATTTTAAATATGGAAGATACAATTGTAAGTGGAGCTTCTTGTACAACTAATTGTTTAGCTCCAGTTCTTAAGGTTATTAACGATAATTTTGGAATAAAAAAAGGTTTTATGAGTACTATTCATGCTTATACTAATGACCAATCAACTTTAGACATCCCTCATAAAAAAGGCATTAAAGAAAGAAGAGGAAGAGCAGCTGCTGAAAACATAATTCCTACCTCTACTGGAGTTTTAAAAGCAATTGGCGCTGTTATTCCTGAATTAAATAATAAAATAGATGGAATAGCTTATCGTGTTCCCGTAAGTGATGGATCACTAGTTGATTTAGTTTTAGAACTTAATCAAAAGGTTACATCAAATGAAATTAATAATAGTTTAATTAACGCTCAAAATGAAACCTTAAAAGTTACTTTTGATCCTATTGTTTCGAGTGATGTTATTGGCAAAAAATGTGGTTCTTTAGTAGATGCCTCCTTAACTAAAGTTTTAGAAGTTGAAGAATCAGAGTTAATAAAAATTGCCGCTTGGTATGATAATGAAATGGGTTATACTAGTCAAATGCTCAGAACAGCGAAAAAAATGTTTTCTGAATAAAAAGTTGATAAGTGATTTATTAACTTTTTATTTTTTGATATACTAAAAATAATGGTGATAATATGAAAAAAAGATTAGAAAAAATGGACGTTAAAGAAAAAACTGTTGTAGTTCGTTTTGATTATAATGTTCCTATAGTGAATAACGAAATTATAGATGACACGAAAATTATAACAAGCCTAGATACTATTCATTATTTATTAAAAAATAATTGTAAAATTGTTATCTTAAGTCATTTAGGAAAAATTCAAAAAGAAGAAGATAAAAAAAATAATTCTTTAGCAATTGTTGCGGCCAAATTAAAGAATCTTTTAAATCAAGAAGTCTATTTTAGTCATAATTTATTAGATCCTGAATTATTAGAACGTATAAAAATTATGATCCCTAAAGACATTATACTATTAGAAAATACTCGTTTTTTAGATATTCCTAATAAATTAGAAAGTAATTGTGATATTCAAACATCAAGTTTTTTGGCTTCTTTGGGAGAAGTTTTTGTAATGGACGCTTTTGCCTCAGCCCATCGTGCTCACGCATCTACTGTTGGTATTACTAAATTTTTGCCAAGTTGTATTGGTTTTTCTGTGGAAAGAGAATTAAGTGCCTTAAATAAGTTTTTGATGAGTCCAAAAAGACCTTTTACTGTAATAATGGGAGGAGCCAAAGTGGAAGATAAATTAGAATTAATTGAAGCCATGCTCTTAAAATGTGATCATTTATTACTCGCAGGAGGATTAGCTAATAGTTTTTTAAAAGCCCTAAATTTTAATATTGGAGCCTCTCTTGCTACTAAGAATGCTAAAACAATTGAAAAATTAAAAAATATTTTATTAAATAATCGTGATAAAATATCTCTTCCTTTAGATGCTATCGTTGGAAGTAGTTATGATAAAACGTATACTAGATATAAAAAAATAAATGAAATAACGGATAATGAAATAATATATGATATTGGAGTAAAAACAATTGAAAAATATAAAAGTATTATTTTAAAAAGTGAAACCATTTTTTTGAATGGAACAATGGGTGTTTATGAGGATTATCGCTATTCTAATGGCACTAAAGAAATATTACAAATTCTAAAAGAAAGTCAAAAAATTGTTGTAGCTGGAGGAGGAGACTCTGTAAGTAGTGTAAAACATTTTGGTTTTAATGATGCCTTTACCTATCTTTCTTGTGGTGGTGGAGCTACTTTAGAATATTTAATTCATGGTCATTTAATCGGAATTGATAGTATTATGGAGGAAGAAAACATTGAAATACTTGATGTGTAATTTAAAATCAAATAAAAGTCTTCCAGAAATATTGTATTATAAAAAGATAATCCAAAATATTAACCAATCAAATAAAGAATTTATTTTATTTCCTTCTAACATTTATTTAAGCTTTTTTTATGATGCAAATTATCAAATAGGCTCTCAAAACATTTCTCAATATGAAACAGGAAGCTATACTGGAGAAATATTAGCCTATCAATTGTCTAGCTTGCGTGTATCATATGTTTTAATTAATCATTGTGAGATTTCTGATCGAACAGAAACTTGTTTTTTTAAAATAAAAAATGCTCTTAAAAATCAAATTAAAGTAGTTTATTGTATCGGCAGAGATACCCAAAGTTATGAACCTAAAAAATTAAAAAATCAAATTAAAATAATTTTTGATCAATTATCTAAAGTGGAAATAGAAAATATTATAATCGCCTATGAACCTTGTTGGGCAATTAACAAAGAAGATATTATAGACTTAAATAATTTAAAAAAAATAATTAATATTTTAAAAGAATATATTAAAACAAAATATAATGTTGAGGGAAAATTAATTTATGGCGGAAGTATTAATCTTAATAATTTTTCTAAATTATTACAAATCGACAATTTAGATGGCTATTTAATAGGAAATTGTGCAAATATTCCTGAAAACATTGTAAAATTAGCGGAAATGTTTTAAGGATCGACAAAGTTTTACAGAAATTTACAACATAAGACAAAATAAATTCTAGTATTTTCTTCTATAATTTTTTATAATTAATTTGCGTGCAGTAAATAAAAAATGAAAAAGGGAGAAAACATGAAAACAAATATAAATGTACTTATAATTGATGATAACGAAACAATTATAAATAAAACAAAAGAGTATTTTAGTAGTCACGCAGTAATTAATATAGTAAAATCTATTAATAATGGTAAAGATGGATTAGAATATATTCTGAATCATCAAAAAGAATTTGATATTATCTTAATGGATATTATTATGCCAGAGATAGATGGGATAAATATATTAGAAGAAATGAAAGAAAATAATATAAATAAAAATGTCATTATTCTAACAAGTTATAAAAAAGAAACCACAATTAAGATGATTAGTGAGTTTAATGTTGATTACTACATGTTAAAACCTGTTAATAATGAAATTTTAGAAAAAAGAATCTTGCAGATTGTAAACTCTGAGCCAGAAAAAGAAATAAAGAGTAATAAAGTTGAAATTGAAATCAGTAAACTACTTCATTCACTAGGAATTCCTTCCCATATAAAAGGATATCAATATATAAGAGAAAGTGTTTATATGATGTATGAAAATCCAGATATGATTGGTGGAATAACAAAATCAATATATCCTGAAATAGCTATTCGCTTTGATACTACAGCGTCTCGTGTAGAAAGAGCAATACGTCATGCAATTGAAGTCAGTTGGTCTAGAGGAGATTATGATTTAATGGAAGAGTTATTTGGACATAGTGTAGATTATGATCGTAGTAAACCAACTAATTCAGAGTTTATTGCAACACTTGCAGATAATTTAAGATTAAAAAAAGATTTAGTTTTTATTTAAGATAATTAAAAATTATCTTTTTTATTTTATAAGCAAATTATCCAAAAGTAAAAAAAATAGTTGTCAACAAAAGAATAATATATGCTTCTTGGATATTATAATCATGACTAAATCTTGAAAGAATTTATGATAAGTGCTACAATAATTAAAATACATATTTTAAAGTTAGATATATTTTGGAAAGGAAATTTTTACGATAATGTCGTTGAAAAAGATAGTAGATCTTTAGTTCAGGCTTTTTTTAAATTATATGATGATTTAGATAAAGAATATGATGTTTACGATTTAGAAGAAAATTGTAAAACGATGTGGGACGAGGGAACTGTAAGTAAAAATGTTTTACCTATAGCGGAGGATCCATTTGGCAATTTTATATGCCTATCAATAAATGAAGAAGATTTTGGGACAATTTATTTTGCTGATCATGAATATGAAGATGCTGAGTCAGGGTATTTATTTATGAGTAAAATTGCATCTAGTTTTACAGAATTTCTAAATTGTATGTATTTAGATGATTAATAAGACGACTAATTTTAATATAAAAAATTCTAAAATTTTTTTATTCTTTGTATGATTTTTTAAAAGAGGTTACTATAAATTTTTCTTTCAATTGATTAAATTGTTTTATGTATTATTTAATATTGTTGACAAATTATGGAGAATAGGGTTATAATAATGCCGCTAAAAAAGGGGGTTTTATTATGACTAATAAAAAATACAAAAAAATATTATATAAACAAAAAAGGTTTTTATTATTTTATTTATCTGCATTAAGCATAGTAGCTCATGCTACTAGTAATCCAAATAGTAAAGAATACGATGGCAAAGCTTTAAATATTAAAGAAGAGGCTTTAAAAAACTTGAATAATAAAATAACAAAAGAAGTTTCTGAAGTTTTAAAAGTTAAAAATAATTCAGTAACTTCACTTGATAGACCTTTAGCTGCAGGAATAAGTGTAGAAATTTTGAAATCTTTAGGAGAAGAAGTAGTAAAAAAAATAGAATCTGAAGAAGAAAAAAAAATTTATTATGATTTTGATTGTTCAAATGAAATGCAAGATTATATTTTTCAAATAAGTAAAAAATATAATGTACCTTTTGAAATAATTATGACAATTATTGAAAGAGAATCAGGAGGAAGATGGCATACAAATGGTATTATTTCCTCAACAAATGATTATGGCTTAACCCAAATTAATAAATGTAATTTAAAATATATCCAAGAAAACTTAGGATATAGTTCAGAAGAGATTTTATATGAACCATATAAAGCCATCGAAGCTCAAGCGTTTCTCTTAAAAGAAATTATAGATCTTTATGGTTATACAGATGAAATTAATTATCAAAATGTTTTTGGCACTTATAATGGATGGACAAAATGGTATGAGTTACAAGGAGCTTGTGAATATGCTAATGCTTGTATGGAGATTTTAAAAGAAAAATTTGATGAGGTATCAAGAATGAAAAAAATTTAGGCAAACAAGGTGAAGTTGTCAACCAAAAGTAGACACTAAAAAAGTATTATTGAAAACCTAGTTGG
>CAOLUI010000023.1 GCA_948479395.1 uncultured Bacilli bacterium
CAAGTGTTCCTTCATATGTAAAATCAATATTACAACTTATTTCCGAATTATTATTAGCATTTATATTTACTAGTGCCCATAATTCATTATTCCACTCTGCTGTTACTCCATCTTTACATTTCACACTACTTGCTTTTAATCCACTTTCCTTTGTTGGAAAAAGCTTTTTTCCTCTATTTCCATTTATGGTGAATGCTATCTCATTTGTTTGTTTTGTCACACCTAAATTATCTCTATCTTTCTTATATAAGATATTACTCTTATATGCTACAAGATCCCCCCCCCCGGATAGTTGTTAATCCTAGTGCTAGGAGGGTATTCTTTAATTTTTTATTCTTTTTAAAACTTTTTAGTTCCATCTTTGATTCCCTCTTTCTATTATTCTAATTATAATAAATAAAAAATCTTATTTCAATACTTTTTATAAACCTTATAAAGATATGCTATAATTAATTTGGTGATGGATTATGTTAATGACATTTCAAATAATCGTCAATAAACTTATTACGTTTGTATGTAAACTAACCGGAAAAAATGGCACTGTAATACCAGGAACATTTTCTTATAACATTAGACAAAATATTTTAGAAAAAATTAAATATCCAAAATATGTAATTGGAGTTACTGGTTCCAGTGGTAAAGGGACAACTACTAACTTAATTGCTCATATTTTAAAATCAAATGGATATGATGTTGTTTATAACGAATTTGGTTCTAATGGTATTAGAGGAATTACTACTACAATATTAAATAATTGTACTATATTTGGGCATTTTAAACATGATATTTTATTACTAGAATTAGATGAGAAACATATTCATCTAGCTTTTCGTAAAAATAAAATGACTCACTTAGTGATAACCAATATTACCAGAGATCAACCTGCGAGAAACGGAAGTCCCGATTTAGTTTATGATGCCATTTTTGATTGCTTAGATGGCCAAACTACACTTATTTTAAATGCTGATGACCCAGGACTTATAAAAGCCAAATTAAATTATCCAGGAAAAATAATTACTTATGGACTAGAAAAAACAATTGATTCCTATTTAGAAGACAAAACAAATAGTTTAGATAATACTTATTGCCCTAAATGCCATAAAAAATTAATTTACAAATTTTATCATTATGGCCATTTAGGAAATTATTATTGTAAAAATTGTAATTTTACTAGAGGAAAAATAAATTACATGGGAACAAATATTGATTTAAATAAACAAACAATGAAAATAAATAATCAAAAAGTTACTTTAAATAAAGATATTTTATATGAAGCCTATTCCACAATTGCCGCTTTTGCTGCCACTAGTGAAATTAATATCGCGCCTCAACAAATTCTTTATGCTTTAAACGAAAATATTATGCCTCCTAAAAGAGGAAATAAATATCAAGTTCAAAATAAAAATTTTACCCTTTTAGAAAGTAAAAATGAAAATGCCTTAAGCTATTATCAATCTCTAAAATATATTATTAACCAAAAAGAAAAAAAATCTGTTGTCTTAGGTTTTGATAATGTTTCCCGAAGATACAAATTTAACGATATTTCTTGGCTTTGGGATGTTGAATTTGAACTTCTAAATAATGAAAACATTGATAAAATATTTTGTATTGGTCGGTTTAAATATGACGTTGCCAATCGTTTAACTTATGCGCATATTAATACCGAAAAAATAATTTTAATTGAGGAAATATCAGAAATTCTAAACATAATAATGATCCAAACTAAATATAATATTTATACAATGGTCTGTTTTGATATGACCGCTATATTAAAAAAACAAATCTTGGAGGCTAACAATGAAAATAATTAAAATTGCTCATTTATACTATGATTTGATGAATCTATATGGCGAAAATGGCAATGTTCGCGTTTTAAAAAAACATTTGGAAAACCAAGCTCTAAAAGTTGAAGTCTACTTTCTAACAGTTGATGATAAAATTGACTTTGAAAAATATGATTTTTTCTATATTGGATGTGGATCAAACGAAAATTTTTTAATAACACTTTACGACATAAAAAAATATCAAAACGATATAAAAAAAGCTTTAGAAAATAATAAATTCTTTTTAGTTACTGGTTCTTCCTTAAATTTATTTGGTAAACATTTTAATAAGCAAAATAATTTAGAAGACAGCCTAAATATTTTAAACTTTGAAAGCAAACAAATTGATTTTCGTATCGTTGGTGAACAAATCTTTCAAAATCCTTTATTAAATAATCCTTTAATCGGCTTTCAAAATCGAGATTATATTATTCATAATCATAACGAGAAACCTTTATTTAAAATTTTAACTGGAACTGGATCCAAACCTAAAAGTTTAGAAGAAGGCATTTATAAAAACAATTTCTTTGGTACTTATTTATTAGGTCCCATATTAGCTCGTAATCCTCATTTTACCGAATATTTAGTTCAAAAGATTCTTGAAGAAAAAAACATTCCTTATAAACATTATGAAGATCAATATGAAACAAAAGCTTATCAAGAATATTTAAAAAATGTAAACAATTAAAAAACTAATTATAAAAAATTGACAAAAAGTAATCAATTACTAATTTGTCTTTTTATTTATATTAAAACGAATCATCTCCAGGTCTACTTTTACCAATAATATTAAATCTTTTTCATTTAGCCATCTGTAGATTCATATTTTTTATACAACAATATTAATATTCATTAATCTAAAATATCTTTTGGGTATTTTTTTAGTTCAATCATATATGAAGAGATAATATCAAATAAATCTTCTGTTTTGATTTCACATTCAGATAATTGATTAATAGGATAATCAGTCGATATTTTAGAAAAATCCTTTTTTATTTCAATATTAAAGGCATTCCCCTAAAATGAGCAAAATCTTTCTTTCCATGTTTTATTTCAACAATTAACGTATATAGTTGCTTATTAAATGGAATTCCATCAATTTCAAAAAAATGATTTAAAAAATCTGCAAAAGGTGTATTCATCACATTAATAACTAAAACTTCTCTATTATTATATTTTTTTATTTTAAATAAATATTCCATATATTCTCCTACTTACATAAATATTAATTATTTTTCCCAAATAAACAGCCACAATAATCTTGACGATACAAATTATATTTTTTCGATAATTCAATACTTTTTTTATAACCATCTTTCTTTTTAAAATCTGCTACTAAAAAAAGAACCCTTTTATCTGCCTGATTATGAAAATAATTTTTTTCTAAATTCAAACCAATCTCGTTAATTATCTCACTATTTTTGTAAGGACTTACTGTTAAGGTAGTTCCAAAGTAATCAAAACCATTTCTTAAAGCCATTTCTAAAGTTTTTTCTAAACGAAAATAATAACATTTATGACATCTTGCTCCTCCTTCTTTTTCATGTTCTAAACCTTTACTAACTTTTATAAAAGCTTCATGTTCATAATCAACATCTGATATCTTTATCTCTGGAGCAAATTCTTTTAAAAAGCGAATTTGTTCTTTTTTACGTTTTTCATATTCTTCAAATGGTTCAATATTAGGATTATAATAAAGAAGTGTTATCTCAAAATAATCCTTTAATCTTGAAATAACAGACGAAGAACAAGGAGCACAACAACTATGAAGTAATAACTTCTTTTTATTAGAAAACTTTTCTACTTCTTCTTGCATTAATGAATCATAATTAACCGCCACTACCTTCACTACTTTCTTTTTTCTTATTCTCTTCTATACTTTTATAGGACTTAAAAACTACTCGTTCATTATCAGAATCTAATTCTAAAACCCCTTTTTCAGTTAATATTGTATATATTAAAGGATAACTATCTAATCTGTCAATATTAATTAAATTAATATAAACTTGATTTCCATCATTCATTCGAAATAAAAATCTCGTATCATCTATAGTTATATCTCCGCTCTTACTAGGGGAATATTCTATTTCACTAACCATGGCCATTGCTTCCCTGCTTACTTTTCCTAACTCTTTAATTAATCGTTCATATATATTATCTGGCACATAATTAATTAAAAAAGGCACTCCTGTAAAATTATATTCATCAGTCATTTTTCCATTTGATATCACATAAATAGAAGAATCGCGATTAAAAAACAATGGTTTAGCTTCTTCTATTATAATAGTAATTTTTCCTAATAAGTTCTTTTTAACTTTTACTTTATTAACTAAAGGCAAAGATTTTAACTTTTCTTCCATATTACGAGAACTAACTTTAAAAATTCGCGGATAGTTTTTTATATCAGCTGTTTTTATAATTTCATAATCACTCAAATAATTATTTCCTTTAATATAAATATTTTTTATATGCAATTGAAACAAATAGAATATAATTAAAGTAATAATTATTATAATCATTAAAAATATCAAAAAAGATTTTAACTTTAAATGCCTCCTTACTTGTTTTTTTTGCATATGCTTCACCTAACCTAATTTTTTTCTATTTTATCTCTTTAATTATATTATAAATTGTTTTTAAAGGCTCAATTTTTTTATAATTACTCATATTTTTCTTTAATGCTTTAA
Organism: uncultured Bacilli bacterium; assembly: GCA_948479395.1. Taxonomy (GTDB): domain Bacteria; phylum Bacillota_I; class Bacilli_A; order RF39; family UBA660; genus MGBC108787. The sequence continues at coordinate 4,511 of CAOLUI010000023.1, forward strand.
TTTTTTCCTGATCATTTAATAATTCATTTATTTTATTACTTAAAACTTCTTTAGTTATCTCTTTTTCTTCTATAACCTCAATAACATTATCATTTTTTAACTCTAAGGCATTATAATATTGGTGATTATTAGCTACATTAGGACTAGGAATAATAATACTAGGTTTTTCTAGCCCAATAATTTCAAACAAAGTCCCTGCTCCAGCTCGTGAAATTACTAAATCACTACTGGCCATAATACCAGGCAAATTATCAAAATAAGATACTATCTTAAGCCCTTTTTTATTAGTTATCTTTGCCTCAAATTCTTCTAAATTTACATTACTACCTACAATATATAAAATTTCATAACCATCATGCAAATCACTATTTAAAAAATCCATCATTTTTTCATTTAAAGAAGCACTACCTAAACTTCCTGCTACATATATAACCAATTTTTTCTCTTTTATAAAACCTAAAGAAGTTTTATCAACTATTTTTGTCTTTCTAGCCCCATCCAAAGAAGGATGTCCTGTATAAACTATCTTTTTAGCTCTCTTTAAACTAGATATTGAACTTTTAAAAGAAACCCCTACAATATCAGCAAATCTACTGACTAAATAATTAACTTTTCCAGGTCGACTATTTTGTTCATGAATAAAAGTTTTAATTTTCAATTTTTTAGCTGCTTTTATTACGGGATAAGTAACATAACCTCCCACTCCAATAACTACATCAGGTTTAAAATTTCTCATTATTCTAAGACACTTTTTATAAGCTTTTTTTAACAAAAAAATATTTTTTATATCTCTTTTAATATTTTTATTAAATCCATATACTTCTAGAGATTCATATGGAATATTTCTTTTAGGAACAATATCTTTTTCCATTCGATTGTGAGTTCCTATATATAAAATATTTAAATGTTTTTCTCGCCTTTGGAATTCTTCTAAAATGGCTAATGCTGGATAAATATGACCTCCGCTTCCTCCTGCTGAAATAATAATATTCATAAGTATCACCTTTCTATTTTTATTATATCATATGTTCCTGAAAACTGCTTATAAGTCTTTTAAAACTATACATATATTAATTTTATGAAATTATATTTTAAGAAATACAAAAAAATAAAGTAGCTCTTAAACTCTATATATAGTAAAATTATAATAGGTGATAACATGAAAAGAAAAAATAAAGAATTAAAAAAACATCTTACACTTTTAGCAATTGTTTATATAATAATTATTATCTTTATTACCAAATTCCAATATTTATATGGCTCTCAAACTGACTTTATCCGCCAACACGCTATATTCCCCGATTATTTTCGTAATTTATTTTACGAAACAGGCAAAATATTCCCTGAATTTACTCTTCACTTAGGTGGAGGAGAAAATATTTTTTACTATGCCTACTATGGTTTTTTAAATCCTTTAATTTTACTATCTTATTTTTTTCCTTTTCTAAATATGACCACTTATTTAATTATAATTAATATACTTACTATCTTTATTTCAACAATATTACTATATATGTTTTTATCTAAAAACAACTTTAAAGCTCCTACATGCCTTTTTTCTTCTCTTTTATTTTTATTCTCTAACAGTTTAATTTTTCACAGCCACCGACACTTTATGTTTATAAATTACATGCCTTTTTTACTTCTTGCTCTTTTAGGTGTAATAAAATATTTTAACCAGAAAAAAAGTTTTCTTTTAATCATAAGTATTTTTTTGATGATTTTAACAAGTTTTTACTTCAGCATTCCAGGAATAATCGCCATATGCCTTTATGCGCTTTACTATTACCTAAAACAAAATCCCAAAACTACATTAAAAAATACTTTAACAACTGCTTTAAAATTTCTAATTCCAATATTTATAGGAATATTATTAGCTTCCTTTTTCTTATTTCCCATCATTTATATAATTTTAAATGGCCGCAATACTTCAAATTTTGCTTTTAATTTTTCGCTTTTATTTCCAAAAACCAAATTAGAGTACCTTATGTATGGCACTTATGGTATAGGTTTAACTGCTATTATGTGGCTTGCTATTATTTATCATTTAATATTTTCTCCTAAAGAATATAAAATATTAACCATATTTTTATTAATTCTTATCTTATTTCCTATTTTTAATATCATTTTAAATGGCGGTTTATATACTAACGGAAAATGTTTTATTCCTTTTCTTCCTCTTTTTACGTTACTGATTGCTAACTTAATTGAATCTCTAGAACAAAAAAAAATAAAATGGCCAATTTATTTTTTAATCACCATTTTAGGTTTGTTATTTATTAAAACTGAACCAAAATATTTCTTTTGTTTAATATTAGAAATAGTTATTACCTTTTTATGTCTTTATTTCTTTTATCGCAAAAAAAAATATTTAATTTTATCCCCAATTCTTATCATTGCTTTTATGATCTGTCTTTTTACCAATCAAACAGATAATTTAGTTAGTATAAAAGAATATCATAAAATTGAAACACTCAATAAATATGATTATGAAAATATTATTTCTCCTAATTCAGCCTATCGTTTTATTGACAATTTAAATCCATCCTACTCAATCAATTACTCCAAAGCTAAAAGTGATTATCGTACCACTTCCTATTCTTCAACTACTAATCCATATTACACTAATGCTTTTTATAATATTTTTAACAACAATAATATTTATCGCAACAAATTTATGCTTAACCAAACTAATAATTTATTTTTTCATCGTTTCATGGGTATCAAATATCTTCTAGCAGATAAAGAAGTTCCTTATGGTTATCAATTAGTAAAAACTTATCCCCAAGCCAACTTATATGAAACAAATAACATCTATCCTTTAGGATTTGCTTCTTCTAATATTCTAAATAAAGAAGAATATCAAAACTTAAGTTTTAATGAACAACTAGAAGCTTTTAACAATAATATTATTATAAATCAAAAAAGTCATAATGCTAACTTAAATACATTATCCCAAAAAATCAAATTAGATTACAAAATAATAGAACAAAAAAATATTACTTTAAAAAAACAAAATGATCATTACATAATCAAGAGTTTAAAAAATGGTCAACTATTATTAAGTTTAAATACTCCTCTTAAAGATAACATTTTAATTATTCGTTTTAAAATGAACAAGATTCCTGATTGTTCTAAAGGAGATACTTCTATTACTATTAATAACATAACTAATAAATTAACCTGTCAACAATGGAAATACTACAATGATAACAAAACTTTTGATTATGTTATTTCTAACACTAATGAAATAAAAGATTTAAACATAAAATTTTCTCAAGGTGATTATGATCTTTCTCATATTGAAGTATACCAAACACCTAACAGTTTTTTTACAATAAACCAGGACCAAATTTCTCCCTTAAACATTCATAATACTTATTCTAAAAACAAAATTTTATCAGGAGAGATAAATGTTAAAGAAGATGGATACTTTATATTTACGATACCTTTTGATAAAGGTTTTGAAATATTAATTGACAATAAAAAAGTTCCTTATGAATTAGTTAATGAAGCTTTTATTGGTTTCAAAATTAAAAAAGGTTATCATAAAGTAGATTTAAAATATCATGCGCCTTTATTGAAAGTTGGCAAAATCATTTCTTTTAGTACTTTACTTGTCTATTTAATATATATTATTTTTCTTTCTAAAAGATTTCATTCTTCAAATTAAAACTTTTTCACCTTTTAGTTATTAAATCAATTGGCCTTTTACACCCCTTTAATCTTTTTGAAAGTTCATACGAAATATCAGTTTTATCATCTACTTTAAAATTAGTTAACTCATTTAGAAAATTATAAATTACTTCCTCTGAATAATTTTTTAACCTAAATTTAAGCGTATTTTTACATATATTTCTACATAAACTTAATAATTTTCGCTTATTTTTAATTTTTAAATCATTCCCATAATATAACTCAAAAAAATCTGGATCAATAATAATCATATTTTGCGAAGTAAATAAAACATTATCTATATGAAGGTCTCCTGTAAGAATAGCATAACTCGAAAAAATTTCAAATAAGCTTTCCAAACCTCGAAAATTATCTAATAAATAATCTGTTGGTTCAATTAAAATATTGATATCCTCTTTTTCATAATATTTTGCACTATAAGCATCTACAATAAAAAATTTCTTGCTTATTCTATAAAAAATCCTTTTCATCAAATTTTTCTTTGTATAAATATCTATTAACTTTATAAAATATGGACTATTAATATCCTTTAAAATTTCAAATATCCAAACTTTTAATCTACATTCTAGTTCTGTATAAGAAAAATATTGTTTAAAAATAATATTATGATCATATGCTATATGGGCACAATTTCCTTGATTTAAATATTCCAAATTACTTTGATCAAATTTTTCAAAACTACGATTAAAATAAGCCATAATTATCCCCTAAACATCTGATATATTATATTTATAATCATTTAAAAAATCAATACATTTCATGATTAACCACAACTTAATTATAATCAACAAAATAATCAATTTCTACTAATATTCAAAATTATTCCAATACTTGCCATACTTACAAGTAATGATGAACCACCATAACTTAGAAAAGGTAATGTAACTCCTGTCACAGGTATTATTCCAACCACAACCATTAAATTAAGTGTTGCTTGAATAATAATTCCAAAAGCAAGACCAAAAGATAAATATTTACTAAATAAATTATTCTGTCTTAAAGAAATATTTAACACTCGATAAAACAAAACAAAAAAAACACTTGTTACTATCAAAACTCCTAAAAAGCCAAATTCTTCACTAATAATAGAAAATATAAAATCAGTTTGAGGCTCTGGTAAATAAAAATGTTTTTGCCGTGAATTCATAAATCCTTGGCCGATTAATCCCCCAGGTCCTATTGCGTATAAACTTTGAATAATTTGAAATCCGCTTCCTAAAGGATCCGTCCAAGGATTTAAAAAAGAAACAATTCTTGCCATTCTATAGGGAGCTATAGCAATTAAACCTACTATTCCCACTAAACCTACTATTCCAATTTTAACAAAAAAAGATATTTTTACTCCTGAAATAAAGATTAAAACCACAAGCGTTAAAACAATAACCATTGCTGTTCCAAAATCTGGTTCTAACATAATAAGAACAAAAAAAACTAAAATAACTACCATAATAGGTAAAACACCTTTTTTAATATCTCGCATATTTTTTTTATTATTAGCTAAATATTTAGAAACATATATAATTAAGCCTATTTTAGCAAATTCACTTGGTTGAATACCCAAAGAACCTATTCCAAACCAACTTCGACTTCCATTACGTACTGTTCCAATTCCAGGTATTAAAACCAAAATAAGAAGAATAAAACATCCAAATAAAATTACATTAGCTTTATTATAATAAATATGATGATCAACCTTAGCTAAAAAAAGCATCAAAAATATACCAACAAAGAAAAATAAACCTTGAGCTTTAACAAACTTAAAAGCATCATTAAACTTATATTCCGCCCAGATAGAACTTGATGAATAAATCATAACAAGACCAAAAGCCGCAATAGCAATAACTAGAATAAATAAAATAAAATCCCCTTTATTTTTCATTAACAAAGTCTCCTCTTTTAATTTTATTAAAAAACAATAAAAAAAAGTAATAAAATAATAATCAATTTCATTACTATTTCCTTTCACTTATTTAGATTTAATTTAAAATAAATGGATTTGTACTTGAACCATCACTTTCATTTTCTATTACTATATTAGGGTTTAGATATATTGAGGGATATAAATTACTATTAACAGCTACACTAAGATAATCTACTCGTCCTGACGTTTCCACAAGGAAGGTATGAAAATTAACCAAAGAAGGTGACGTTATTGTCCATTGTGCACTACTACCTAACAACCAATCATTGTTCTTACAATCACTCACTCCACTTCCATTCCAATTGTGTAAAACAGTATTCAAACATGTATTTCTATCTGTTGTAGCGCCTCCACTTGTCGCATATCCATAATCACTTGGATACATTAACCCTACTTTTCCTATCCATTTGGTTGGTCTTCCACTATATACCGTCGTTCCTCTCTCTCTTTCATAAAATGTTTTAGCTATTACATCATTATATGTACTACTTCCACCTAAGTTCCATACACTCTCACTTATCATTCCTTTGACCTCTTCTGTTAACCCTGTAGAACTAAAGTCACATACTTTTGTTGCTCCATTATTTCCACTTGGGCAATCTCCACTTGTTCGATTCCAGTATGCTCCTTCATTTAAGACTTTTTATAAGGCACTATCACTCCAATCATTACTTCCATATTCACTTGTTGATGACCCTGTTCCATTTGCTTTATTATCCCATCTAAACTTTCCTATACTCTCACTTCTTATTAGTTTAACTTTGTCAGTTTTACTTCCATCAGCATTTTCTATATCTTTCATAACCCCTATTATTCGCCATAATTCATTATTAAATTGCACATAGTTATTGGGATTTGCTCCTATATATCTTAGATTACCAAAGTCATCTTCTACTAATTCGTTCGAATCTAGATTTTTAAGATACCTTATCAAAGTTTCTTTTGTAAAATCTATATTACATTTTATCTTTTTAGCTCCATTTGATACGATATTTACTAGTCCCTATAATTCGATATCAAAACTTGCTGTTACTCCATTTTCACATATCACACTATTTACTTTATAACCACTCGTCTTCGCTGGAAAATTTTTGGTTGTTTTTTCTCCATTTATTGTAAAAGCGAGTTCTATATCTCCACTACTAAAATCAGGTATCTTTCCTCTTAGTATATTATAACTTTTTGTCTCTTTATATAAAGCATAGCTCCTATATATTATTATACCCCCCCCCCAGTAGGGCTAGTGCTCCTAAAGTTAGGAGGGTATTCTTTAGTTTTTTATTTTTCTTAAAACTTTTTAGTTTCATCTTTATCCCTCTTTCTATTATTTATAATTATAGCATACTTTTTTACTTTATAAACAAAAAAATCAGATAATATCTGATTAAATCCAAACTCCATAAGTAATAGCAGCCATTGCCAGTAAAAAACCAACAACCCAAAACAATTTAACAATATCTGTTTCTTCCCAACCAATTTGTTCAAAATGATGATGAAGAGGTGCCATTTTAAATATCTTTTTATGAAATTTACGAATAGCTACTATTTGAACAAAACTAGATATTGTTTCTACAACAAATACTCCACCAACAAGAACTAAAGAAAGTTCATGACGCGTCACTATCGCAACCGTTGCTAAAGCTCCACCTAAAGCTAAACTTCCTAAATCCCCCATAAAAATCTTAGCTGGATGAGAATTATATAACATAAACCCTAACAAACTTCCTACTAACAAGAAGCAAAAAATTGCTACTTCCTCATAACCTTGCATCCAACCAGTATTCCAAGCAATAATTCCAAACGCTAAAAAAGCAATCGCTGATAAACCTGTCGCTAAACCATCAAGACCATCTGTAATATTTACGGCATTACTTGTTCCCACTAAAACAAATAATATAAATATACCAAAGAGCCATCCCATATCAATACTAATACCAATAGAAGTAATCCATAAAATAGGTTCACCGCCATTTTTCATAAAAATATAGAAAAAAACTAAAGCTATTCCCATTTGTAATAAAAATTTTGTTGTAATACTAATTCCTTTATTATTTTTATATTTCATTTTTAAATAATCATCAACAAAACCTAACGTCGCATAAGCTACAAATACAAAAATTAAAATAAGTAAATTATGATTTAGAGAAATACTTCTCTTAATATAAAGCATTAATAAAGACAACAAAACAGGAACAATAAAAATAAATCCGCCCATTGTAGGTGTCCCATTTTTTTTCAAATGCCTCTCTCCTATAGTATGACTAACATTTTGTCCCATTTTTTTCTTTCTAGCAAATCGGACAAAAAAGAATCCAAAAACCATGGAAATAATAAACCCTAACATAATTGCCATCGCTGCTTTTGCTAAAATCAACATTTAAATCCACCTCGTAATCAAAATTATACACTTTTTTTCTCAAACTTTCCCTTTGTCCTCCAATATTTGACACTAGTTAGACAACATTAAAGAAACCTTACTTCCTTCAGGAACGTAATAATCACCTTCTGGGCTTTGATAAATTACTTTCTCCCCACTCCCTGAAGTTTGTACTATAAAACCTTTTAAATCTTTTTTTGCTTCTTCTAAAGATTTTCCAACAACATTTGGTAAACGAACATATTTAGTATCTAACCAAGTATATTCTCTTGGCATTCCCTCTTTAGTCTTAGGATAATTATATAAACTTATTGCTGTTTTAAAAACATTTTTGGCAATAGGGGCTGAAACTACTCCACCATATTGCGTAATTCCTTTAGGATTATCAATCGCCACATAAACTACAATTTCTGGATTATCAGCAGGCATAAATCCCATAAAAGAAACAATATAATTTCCTACCATATAAGATCCATTATTTACTTTTTGCGCTGTCCCAGTTTTACCACCCACTCGGTAATTTTCTAAATAAGCATTTTTTCCACTACCATTAGCAACAACACTTTCAAGAGCATGGCGCACTAATTTACTTGTCTCTTCACTAATAACTCTTACCCCTTGATCTTTTTCATATAATTTCACAACACTATTAGTCTCTGGTTCAGTCATTTTCGAAACTATATAAGGTTTATATAAAATTCCTCCATTAATGGCCGCTGATACAGCACGCACCTGTTGAATAGGAGTTACACTTATTCCTTGGCCAAAACTTGTTGTTGCAAGCTCAACAGGCCCCATTTTATCTAAAGAAAATAAAATTCCACTAGCTTCTCCATTTAAATCAATTCCTGTTTTTTTTCCAAATCCAAAACTTTCAATATATTTTAATAATCTCTCGGCTCCTAGCTTTTGCCCCATCACCACAAATCCTGGATTACAAGAATTCTCAACCACTTGTAAAAAAGTTTGTTCTCCGTGCCCACCAGCTTTCCAACACTTAATACGCGCCCCTTCTACTCCAATACTTCCGCCATCAAAAAAATGATCATCAAACAAATTAATTGTTTTCTCTTCTAAAGAAGCAGCTAAAGTAATAATTTTAAAAGTTGACCCTGGTTCATAAGTCATCCAAATTGGCAAATTTCTATTTATTACTTCCACCGAAGCCGTTTGATAATTATTAGGGTTAAAATTAGGTCTTGAAGCCATAGCTAAAATTTCTCCACTATTAGGATTCATCGCTAAAATCAAAGCCTGTTCAGGATTATATTTACTTATTACATTATCTAGTTCATTTTCAATAGAAAGCTGTAAATCAATATCAATCGTTAAATCGACATTAATCCCATTTTGAGGTTCCTCATAAATTTCTGATAAAGCAAGTCGATTCCCTTTACCATCAGAAAAATACTTAATTGCTCCATTTTCCCCAGTTAAATATTCATCATAATTAAGTTCAATTCCTGATAAACCTTGATTATCTATTCCTACATAGCCTAAAACATGTGATAAAACATTTCCATAAGGATAATATCTTTTACTTTCCTTTACTAAGTATACCCCATCATATCCTAAATTATTTATTTTCTCCGCTATTTCATAAGATAATTGTCTTCCTTCTGGATGAACTCTTTCAATAGAAGTTTTTTTAGAAATATGTCGATACATTTCTTGATAATCAACCCCTAATATATCGGCTAATTTTCTTGCTACTTCTTCTTTATTTTTTATTTGATTTGGTATAACCACTAAACTAGTTGTAGTAATATTAGTTGCTAAAACTTTCCCATTTCGATCTCTTATTTCCCCTCGATCAGCGGTTATTGGAAGTTCTCGACTCCAAAGAGATGTCGCTAGTGAATTAAGTTTTTTATACTGAAATATTTGAATATAAAAAACGCGAAAAATAATTGCCACTAAAATAATAATTACTACCAGTAATGCAATACGCATTCTTGTATGAATTTGATTAAAAAACATAATTATCTCCTTTTAATTTATATTATTAAAAAAGGCCAAAAAAAAGACTTAATTTCTTTTAAGTTCTTTTCTTCGTTTCACTAAAAACACTATTTATTCTCTCTTTTGCTCTATTAACACTATCATTATCCGGAACCATCACATCTATTTTATTCGTTTTTCCTAAACTATAAATATATTCTTTCTTACTCTTTCCTTCAACCATAATACCATCAGCATACCAAGTAGCCCCATTAGTTAATTGATTTTTAATTAAAGAAGTTATCATTTCAGTTTCAATATCTGTTTCAAAACTTCCTTCTAAATTATTTAAAATATTATTATAATCTTTTATTAAGATTTCTTCTGTAGTTAATTTATTTAAAATAGCATTAATTACTTGCTGTTGACTTTCAACTCGCATATTATCTTTTGTCTTAAAAACTTTACCATATCTTGCAAAGTTCAAAGCTTCCTGACCGTTTAAATGATTCTTTCCTTCATTAATCATAATATTAGCTGCTATTTCATAATTCTCATTAGCCTCTATATCAATACCACCAATAATATCAATTACCTGAACTAAATCATTAAAATTAACTTTAAAATAATGATTAATATCTATATCATAAAGTTTTTCTAACGCTTTTATACTCTTATCAATTCCATAAATCCCCATATTACTTAATTTGTCTTTTAAACCATCTTGATCCATAAAGGATAAATAATAATTGTTAGGATGGTATACTACCAAAATATGATTAGTTTTAGGATTAACCACAGCTAAAATATTTAAATCACTTCGCCCTCTTGAAGTATTTATATTTCCATAAGGATCAATTCCACTTATATATAAAATAAATGAATCTTGTGTCATATCCAATTTTTTAGTATTTTCTTTATAGGATTTAGCATCTATTTCAAAATTATAAATTACTTTAGTTTGATTTTTAAAATCTTTTAATTCATCATTTAACAAAGTTAAATAACTTTCTTCTAATACAACAGCTGAAACCTCATTATTTAGCAATTTATCTACTAAATTAGGGGCATTATTTACAACCATCTCTTCAAATTCTATCTTTCGATCTAATTTGTCCTTTATTTCAGCCTTATTATCATTTAAATAAGCAATATTTTTTTCTTTTATATCATTTATTCTTTCATATTCATTATTATTTAATGTTATTACAGAATAAGCAATTACATCTTCTTTCTTATTCATTATTCTTATAAAATTATAGGTATGACTTAAATAATAACTTCCAATACAAGAAAAACCAGATGATAAAAGCATTAAAAACACAACTAGAATTTTAAAAATATTCTTACTATTTGTAAAAATAACAAATAACGAACAAGCTAAAAATACAATTGCTATTATAATACCTTCAATTACATATTTATTAGGAATAATATTAGCTTTCAAAACCCAATAGCCAAGTATACTATAACAAATGATTGTTACCAAGAAAATCAAACTAAAAAATAATTTTATTGCAATCTTTTTCCTTTTCTTTTTCATTACAAAACCTCCAAGTCATGCAAGTTATTTTAACACAAAAAACTAAAATTAGAAAGAAAAAGCTACTAGATTAACTAATAGCTTCATCAATATCTTTTTGAAATAACTCAAAAAATATTTTCGAAACTGCTTCTAATTCTTCTTTATTAGTTACAATCTCTACTGAATCTTCTCCATCTTTGACAACCCTTTTAACAATTTTTTGATTTTCTTCTTTCAAATTATCTTCATCATCAACTTCAATTAAATAAAGATATTGAGCATCATCATAATTTGCCATTTTGGCTACAGTATAATCTTTATCATCTTCCAATGTAAAAACATCATATAATTCAATTGGGCTCATTAACGAGATCTTCCTCCTATATTAATATCATCGATATTATAAAAACCTTCTACCCCATAAACTTCTGAATTTTGACTAACAACTGCTTCTAAAACAGCTCCTTTGCTTTCTAAAATTGCTTTTTTATCTTTATATAAAGGATCTTTTATATCTACGATTTCCATTGAACCATTATAATTATAAACAAGTCCTGTAATCATTCTTTCACTATCAGCATCAAAATATGGATTTAAACCATTATTTTCAAATGCTGCACTATACTCGTCACTATAAATTGATGCATCCTCTTTAATAGTAAATGTTTCTCCAAGATTTATATCATTAATCCCCTTATAATTATTCTTATTCATATTATTATATGAAATATCGTAAACATTATTTCCTATTTCTTCCGCTTTTTGCTCAACATTTTTCTTTTTAGGCTTAACAATTGTACTTTCTTGTGGTGTTAAATTACTCTTTTCCTGTTTTTTAACACTACTTTCGCTTGATATCTTATTACTCTCTTTTAAATCTTTTTCTTTAACAATTGTACTTTCTTGTGGTGTTAAATTATTCTTTTCTTCTTTTTTAACACTACTTTCGCTTGATATCTTATTACTTTCTTTTAAATCTTTTTCTTTAACAACAGTACTTTCTTGTGGTGTCAAACTACTTTTTTCTTCTTTATTAGCACTATGTTGTTTTTGACGTGCATTATTAAAATCAAATAAACTAAAAGAATTATCTTGAATATTAGAATTCTTATCTTTTAAAACATTATCAAATACAGATTTACTTGTTGCTGAATTATTGCTTTCAAAATCAAAATCATCTATTAATATTTTATATTCATTATCAATATCACTTTCATTCTCTCTTAAAGACTCAGCTATTTCTTTAGAAATTCCAGCAGCATAAATATCATCATTTTCTGTTTCATAAGAAATTTTAGTATCTACTGGTTCATTATTTTTTAAACATGAAGCTGCTAAACCTAAAACAGTTGTTCCAGCTAATAAAGCGGCAATTGAAACTGCTTTTCTTTTTAGATTATATTTAATTTTATTTTTATCTTTTGGTTTTCTAGTAATTTTCTTTTGTTCAAAATTTTCTTCAATTTCTTTATTTTCTGCACATATATATAAAACCAAT
>CAOLUI010000024.1 GCA_948479395.1 uncultured Bacilli bacterium
TGTAATATTCAATCACATTTCTGTAATTAATTATTACACTTTTATAGTACCAAAAGACCATTAAAAGATCTTTTATTATAATCATTGATTAACTTCAAAAAAACCTTCCCATGGATCTTTTCTATTTAATCTTTTTAAAGCTTCCTTTATTCCAATTCCATCTGGTTTTACTTTATCAAGTTCACTATATCTAATTGGCATTGATACCCTAGCATTATCCCTTGCTCGTAAAGAATATGGAGCAACACTAGTAGCCCCTCTTGTATTACGCATCCAATCAATAAAAATTTTACCCTTCCTTTTTTCCTTTCGCATATTACTCACATATTTATCTGGCCATTTCATTTCCATTAACTTGGCTATATTTTTGGCAAAATCACGTAAATCAGACCATGATTTTAACTTTTTTGTTGGAACTAAAACATGATATCCTTTTCCACCACTCGTTTTTAAAAAAGACTTTAAATTAAATTCATCTAAAACACTTTTTAAATCTCTAACTCCTTGCCGAACTTTAGCTAAACTAATCCTTTCATCCGGATCCAAATCAAACACTAAAATATCGGGTTTTTCCAAATTATCAACTCTACTTCCCCACACATGAAACTCATAACTATTTCTTTGAACTTCTGCAATAATTCCTGATGCCTCCACAATATAATAATAATCTTCTTTCCCGTGCTTATTATTTGAAAGTTTAACTTCTTCAATCCCTCTACTCTTATTTCCTAAATGTTTTTTAAAAAAACAAGTATCATTAACTCCCCCTGGACAACTCACAGTGCTTAAAATACGTCCTCTTACAAAAGGCAACATTCGTTTTATAACTTTTTTATAATATAAAGCTATCTCTAATTTAGAAATTCTTTTTTTCTTAAAAATTAATTTATCTGGACTAGATATTTTTACTCCTTCAACAATACCTTCTTTTTTAGAATTTTTTACAATTTTTTTATTTTCAGCAATCTCATCCATTGTTCGTCCACTCCTAATACTAGTATTCAAAGTTTTAATATCTTCATAAAGCCAAATAGAATCTTTTTCTTTAATTAACAACCAGTTATTTTCCTTATAACGAACTAAAGACCATTTACCTTTTAATCTTTGCCCTCTTAAAATAAATTTTATTGATCCTTTTTTAAAACTTGTTTCAAAATCCTCTAAAGACTCAAAATATCCCTCATCAAAAAGCATCACCGTTCCTGCTCCATATTGTCCCTTTGGAATTACCCCTTCAAAATTTCGATAACTAAGAGGATGCTCCTCAACTAAAATAGCTAATCTTTTATCTTTAGGATTATAAGAAGGTCCTTTAGGAACTGCCCAACTTTTTAAAACACCATCAAATTCCAAACGCAAATCATAATGATCTTTTCGGGCTATATGATGTTGAATAACAAACCTTTTCTTTTTCGTACTCTTTTTCTTTTCGCCTCTAGGCTCATTTGTCACTAAAAAATTTCTTTTTTGATTATATTTATTTAATGAATTCATATTTAATACCTCTTTATTATTTTTTGCTAAAACTTTATCTTCATACACCCTAATATTCTTTTTTAAACACTGGTTGACGCAAAAAATTATTTTCCGTTCTCTCTAAATACCCAACTTCACATTTAAGTCTTGGCTTAAAAAAACTTACATCTTTTTCCTTCAACTCGGAAAAAGGATTATTTCTACTTGTTGGTTGTTGAATTATTTTTTTATAAAATTTATTGGATTTACTTAAAGAAACTTTTCCCACAAAACAAAATCTTTTCCCATAATATTCTCCTAAAAAAAGAGAAATTTTTTCTTGATTAATTTTAAATCCCCCGATTAAAAAAACTCCCTGTTTTAAATTCTTGATTTTAATCCAGTCATTGCTTCTTATTCCAATAGAATATGGACTATCACTTCTCTTAGCTACTACCCCTTCCAAATCAAATTTTTGAACCTTTTTAAAAAGTTTTTTTCCGTTTTGTAAAACATATTTGGTTTTAACAAAATAATCACTATCCCTAACTTGATTTAAAACTTCCTTTCGTTTTAATAATGGCTCCTTTATCAAACTTTTATTTTTATAAAGGCAATCAAAAACAACAAAACAAACTGGATTATTTTCCGCCATATATTTTATCTTACTTTCACTTTTTAAATGACTTCTTTCCTGTAAATGAGAAAAACTAGGCTTTCCTTCCACAAAAGAAACTATCTCTCCATCAAAAATCATATTTTCTTTTATATCTTTTCGAATATTTTGTAATTCTGGATATTTACCTGTTATATCATCCCCATGGCGATTAAATATCTTAAATTTATTTTTACCTACATGAATCATTGCTCTTATCCCATCAAACTTTAATTCATATAAAAAATCTTTATCATCAAAAATAGCTCTTTTTTCTTTTAAAAGCATCGGTAAAATAGGATAACCAAACATAAATTAGACTTCCAAACTTTTTTGCAAAGAAGTAATCAAATCCTTTACTGATGCCTTCTTTTTTATCTCTTTTTTAGCTATCGGTTTACCCATTACTTTCTTATCGATAGCTTCTTTAATTTGATTTTGATAATCGTCTAAATAACTATTAGGTTGAAAATGACCCGATAAATGATCAACTAACTGCATGGCTAAATCTAATTCTTTTTTACTAAAACTAGCTTCCACAGAAGCTTCAGGAATATTTACCTCCTCCTCAAAAAAAATCGTTGACATTAATATATTCCCTTCAAAAAAGCGTAAAAGAACATAATAAAATTTACTATTAAGAGAAGTCTTAGCCACCGCCACTTTCTTCGTTTTCTTTAAAACTTCCAAAAATAAAGAATACGCTTTTGATTTTTTAGGAGTTGTTAAAATATAACTTTTTTCATAATAGTAAGGACTAATCTCATTTTCCGGAACAAAAGATATTATTTCAATTGTCCCCTTAACATCAACCTGTAAATTTGCCAGTTCTTCTTTAGTAAATGTTACATATTTCCCCTTTTCATATTCATATCCTTTAATTAAATCTGCCTCTTTTACTATTTTTTTACAATGTTCACAATACTTTTGATACCTAATTCGATTTAAACACTTTTTATGTAACTGATTAAAAGTTGTATCATTATTTTTTATTACTGGATTATAAACAATTGGTATATTCACTAATCCAAACGATATTGCACTACTTGCCATAATTATTCACCTATCCTCAATATGCTAATAAAAAGAAAAATTATTCATAAAAAGAAGAATTGATTTTATTCTTAATTCGGTATAAAATGAAAATGGTGATTATTTTATGGAATATATGACTGTTAAACAAGCGGCTAAAATATGGAACATAAGTGAAAGAAGAATTATAAACTTAATTAAAGACAATCGTATTCCGGGAAGCTTTAAAAACGGAATGTACTGGAATATCCCTTGCAATGCACATAAACCTTTTGACAAAAGAACCAAAATCAATAAAAATTTAAACGATAAAAAAATTGTAGTTATTGCGGGAATAAATTCGGATATTGGAAAAAGTTTAACTCAAATTCTTTTAAATGCCGGCTACCGCATTATCGGTTTATATCAACAAAATAGTAATATAGATTCTTTTTTTCACCAAAAAGATATTTCCCTAAAAGAAGTAAATTATTTTAAACGCGCCAATCTAATTAAAACCGTTAATGAAATTAATGAAGATATCTTCGGCTTTGTCTTTATGGAAATCTATTTTAACTTAGAAGATAATTTAGATTTTGATTATGATAAATTTGAAAAAAGTTACCAAGTAAACGTTTTTGCTGCCAATCTTTTAGTTCGAGAATTAGTCAAAAAAATGAATTACGAATCGAGTATTGTTATGGTTAATAGTATTGAAGCTTATCGAGGATCTTTTGGGGCTTCTGCTTATGCCTCCGCCCAAGCCGCTAAAGTTAATCTCGTACAAACCTACGCTAATATTTTTACAGAAATGTATGGTATTCGGATTAATTCTGTCATGGCGGGATGGATCGGTGGAGTTATGGAAAACGATGATGCTTTTAACAAAGCCAAAGATTCTATACCAATGAAAAGATTAGGGAACCCTGAAGAAATAGCTGATGATATCTTTTTAATGCTTACCAGACACAAATATACTAATGGTAGTTCGCTTATTTCTGATGGGGGTTATTTATCAATGGATTCCCAATCAAAAACAGAAGATTTAGATTCCGGAAAATTCTATAAAATTTTAAATAAATATTTTACAGAAGCAAAAAAAGATTCACAAATGTGGATTATTTCAACAATGATGGAAAATGAATGGAACGAAGATCCAGCTGAAAGACAATTTATTCAAAGTAATTTTGATGCTGCCGAACGAGGAGTCAAAATAAAAAGAATCTTTATATTTGACCAAAAAGATTCTTTAAAATATAAATCCAATCCCTATTTAAAAAGATATTTAAAGAGTAATAAAATTATCAGTAATTTTGTAGATCTAAAAGAATTAAAAAGAACAAAACCAGAATTACTTGACATTATAAAAAATGGTTGGATTGGAATTGATAATTATGCCCTTCTAGTAGATTTACCAAGTGATGGTACTTCACGAGGATACGTTACCATGAACAAACTAGAAATTGCAAAAGCCAAAAAATGTTTTCAAGAACTCGAAGAAATAGAACAACCTTTAAAAAATATTATTTAACCCATTACTTCTCCGCCATTATTATGAAGCACTTGACCCGTTACATAACTTGAATCATCACTTGCCAAAAACACAAATGTAGGTGCTAATTCATAAGGCATCGCCCCTCTTGCCATTGCAGCATTTGCTCCTAAAGAGGGAATTTTTTCTTTTACCCAACAAGCTGGTTGTAAAGGAGTCCAAAAAAAACCTGGAGCTATTGCGTTTACCCGTATATTTTTAAGGGCTAAATTTCTAGCTAAAGCTCTCGTAAAACCTACTATTGCTCCTTTAGTTGTTACATAATCAATTAATTGAGGATCTCCATAAAATGCTGTTACAGAACTCAAATTAATAATTGATGCCCCAGATTTTAAAAATGGTAAAATCTCTTTTGTCAAATAAAACATTCCATATACATTAACTTTCATTGTTCGATCAAATTGTTCATCACTAATACACTCTAGTGTATCTTGTTGATATTGTACTCCAGCATTATTTACTAAAATATCTATATGGCCAAAACTTTCTAATGTTTTACTAACTATTTTCTTACAAAAACTTTTATCCGTAATATCTCCTGCTAATAATAAACATCTACCTCCCAAATTTTCAATATATTTTTTCGTTTCTTCAGCATCTTTATGTTCATTATAATAAGGAATAACTATATCAGCTCCCTCTTTAACAAAAGCAATCGCACAAGCCCTACCAAGCCCACTATCTCCTCCTGTAATAATTGCCACTTTATCCTTCAACTTCCCACTTCCTAAATAATTAGGATCATCAAAAATCGGCCTTGGATTCATTAAATACTCCATTCCTGGTTGTTCACTTTGAGATTGCTCTGGAGCCATAATTAGATATTCTTTACTCTCTAACCCTCTTTTATTATAATAATTATAATACTGATTTCCAAAATGATAATCATACTTCATAAAAAAACACCCCTAATCTATTAAATTATATTAATTAAATAAAAGATTAATAATAAAAAATAATTCTTTCGGTAATAATAAGTTAAAAGGAGAAAAAATGAAAAAAATAACTTATTTAACAGCTTCGATATTATTAATATTTATGATAATATTTTCTATCCCTTATTTTTTCCGAAATCAAAATTTTGTTTATGAAAATACTCCTGATTATAATTTAATCAAAGAATATCATTTAACACTAGGAATGGTAGGAGATGCTTTATATCATTCAGGAGTTTATAAGGATGGTCTTCAAATAAATGGTACTTATAATTTTGATTATCAATTATCTGAAATATCTCCTCTTATTCATCAATATGACTTAGCCTTCTATAATCAAGAAAGTATTTTAGGGGGAAGTGAAATTGGTTTATCCTCTTATCCTCGATTCAATTCTCCTAAAGAAGTAGGAGACGCTTTCATCAAAGCTGGTTTTAATTTAGTAAGCCTAGCTAATAATCATACTCTTGATCGAGGTGAAAAAGCCATAATTAACTCTACTAATTATTGGAATAATACTCCTGTTATCACAGCAGGTAGCTATCAATCACAAGAAGATTTAGAAAAAACTCATGTCCATCAAAAAAATGGTATTAAATTTGCTTTTTTCTCTTATACTGATACAACTAATGGTTTAAAAACTCCCGCTCAAAAAGATTATTTAGTTAATATATTTGATAAAGAAAAAGTAAAAAACGATATTGCTAAAGTACAAGCTCTTGTTGATGTTATAATTGTCTCCATGCATTGGGGAAGTGAATACACTCATATTCCTACTACGATACAAAAAGAAGAAGCACAATATTTATCTTCTTTAGGAGTTGATATCATTATTGGCAATCATCCACATGTTATTCAACCAATCGAATATATTAACAATACTATTGTTTTTTATTCCTTAGGAAATTTTATTTCTGCCCAAGATGGACTTAACAAGAGAATCGGTCTTTTAGCTTCCCTTGATATTAACAAAACTATTCTAAATAACAAAACTACGATTACAATTAATAATATTAAAGGCGATTTATTATACACCCATCATAATGGCTATCGCAAATTTAAAGTAATCCCCTTTTATAAGCTAAATACTAATATTCTTCCTGATTATGAAAATATAAAAAAAAATTATGAAAAAATTCTCAATGCAAATGACCCTTTCATTCAAATCGGAACTCTCTCATAATTTATAAATAATTATCCCTAATCCATTTAATATCTTCAATCGCTTTATTCATATTAAATCTCCCATTTCCAATAGGATAATAAACAGCAAAAAATTTATAATCTTTTTCATTTATCCTTTGCTTAAACAATTTTCTTCGACAAGTCGAAACCGCAATTTTTTTCTTAAGAACAATCGAACTAACTTGATTACCAAATAAAATAACTACTTTAGGATTAATAATTTCAATTTCTTTCAATAATAAATTTAAATATTTTTCAAAAACTATATCTGGTAAAGCTCGAGCATCAACTTGGGTACATTTTCCTAAATTAGTAATAAAAAATTTATGTTTTCTAACATCTTTATATACTTTTTCAGCAAACTCTTCTGTCCACTCTTTAGCCTTAATAGATTTAATTTTATTATATATTTCTTCATCTACTAAATCTAAATTAAAAAATAAATCCCAAATACTCTTTACCCCAATAAAAGGAGATTTTAGTCCTCTCCATTCTTTATTTGCAGCAATAATTCTTTTTGTCGGATTCATAAAAACAAAACAAATACCTGGATTTTTAGAACATCCTCCATTATAAATAGCATCTAGTTCTTTATCTCCATATTTTAACTGTAATTTATCATATTCTTTATTTAAATCATCTAACTTCATAATTCACCTCAAAATTTATTTTTACATAATTTCATTAAAAAAATCATAAGATAATTATAGAAAGGAAATTTTATGACCAAAATAAAATCATTATTTTATCTTTTTCTTCCTTTAATAACTGGCGGAATAATAGCTTTTTTAATAAAAAATAATATTGATTACGAATATTTAATAAAACCACCCCTAGCTCCCCCTAAAATAGCTTTTCCCATCGCTTGGACTCTTATATATTTTCTAATGGGTCTATCTTATTATAATTATCAAAAAAACAATTCTAAATCTGCAATAATCGATTTTATCTATTATTTTCAACTCTTCATTAATGCTTTCTGGTCTTTAATCTTCTTTTTATGGAAATTAAGATTTTTAGCTATAATATGGATTATTTTTTTAGATATTTTAGTTTTGTTTCTTCTGTATTTATTTTGGTTCAAAAACAAACTTTCCACAATTTTAAACATTCCCTATTTAATTTGGATTTTATTTGCTACTTATCTAACAATTGGAATTTATTTATTAAACTAAAAAAGCTTTAACAATTCTAAGCTTTTTTTTCTTTTAATTTTATAAAAATATCTAAAAATATTAAAGAAAGCATAAACCCGGACAAAACATCACTTACGTAATGAACATTTAAATATACTCTACTATATCCTACCATTAATATAATGATTGTTAAAAAAATCGAAAAAATAATTTTAAGCTTTTTTTGTAAAGTACTTTGCCAAATCATGTAAATTAAATAACCATAAAATGTCATCACAGCACTTGCATGTCCACTAGGAAAACTAAATGAATTTTCTTCTACTAAATGAGGCAACATTGGACGTGGCCGCCTAAAAATAATTTTTAAAATATTATTTAAAATTGTTGATAAAACAATAGCACCATAAAGATATAATAAATCTTTTTTTTCTTTATAAAAGATAAATAATAAAATACATAAAAATAAAATTCCAAATAAACTTCCCAAATTAGTAACAATCTTTAAAACCTTAGTTAGAAAACTATTGTGGACAACTATCCAGTTATACACATTGTCAATAAAGTAAACCTTATCTGTTAATAACAAGCCAATAATTGTTAATAAAAGTAAAGACTCTATAACTATTAAATAATTTTTTTTCATGCTAAATTATAATCTTTATCTAAGAAAAATATTTCATACCATTTAATAAAACAATAAACAGTCCATATTTTTCTATAAGTATCCTTTTTTTGCTTCTTATGTTGTTCTAATAAATTTAGCAAATAATCTTGATTAAAAAATTCTCCAACAAAATCTTGCTCTATTGTTGATTTAACTTCTTGATAAAAATCTTCTTCTCTAATCCATTCTCGTAAAGGTACTGGAAACCCTAACTTTTTCTTTTTATAAGATTCATTAGGAATAACTCTTTTAGCGGCTTCCCTTAAAGCTACTTTGGTATTCATTTTTGTAACCTTATAATCTTCTGGTAAAGTTGCTGCTAACTTAAATACCTCTTTATCAATAAATGGCACCCTACCCTCAATTGAGTTCGCCATTGTCATTCGATCCGCTTTTTGTAAAATATCTTTAATTAACCAAAAATTAATATCAATAGCTTGCATTTTCACTAAATTATCTTGATCTTTATACTTATCAAAAATTTCTTTTGTTATTTCTCTATTTTTAACATTATCTTTTATCTTTAAAACCTTTTTTCGCTCTTTTTCACTAAATACCTTATTTACCCCAATATAATCATCTTCTAACTTATTCCCTCTACGTACAATAAAATTACGTCCTCTAAATTCTGGTAGAATGCCAAAACATATCGCGGCTAAATGACGTAAAAAATAAGGAATTTTATTATACCATTTTAAATCTACTTCTTCTCGGTAACTATTATATCCTCCAAAAAATTCATCCGCTCCCTCACCAGATAAAACAACCTTTACATCTTTACTGGCTAAATTTGCTACAAAATATAAGGCAATAGCAGCTGGATCACTACTTGGTTCATCCATATGATATAAAATTTTAGGCACGATTTTCATATATTCTTCTTTACTAATATTTTTACTAATATTCTTTATGCCTAATTTATCTGTCAAATCTTTAGCATATTCTATTTCATTATATTTAGAAATTTCATACCCCACAGTATAGGTTTTATCAGGTTTGGCCAAAGCCACTAAATATGAAGAATCAATCCCACTTGATAAAAAAGATCCTACTTCTACATCACTAAGTAAATGATAATTAACTGACTCTTCCATAACTTTACTAATTTTATCTACTGTTTTTTCAAAATCCAATCTTTTCTCTTTAAATTCAATCTCATAAAATCTTTTAATTTTTAACTTATTCTTTTTATATATTAAATAACATCCTGGATCTAATCGATACACTTCTTTAAAAAAAGTTTCCGTTGTTGGTGTAAAACTAAATGATAAATAAGGCCCAATAATTTCCTTATTAAGTTCTTTTTTAAACTTTGGATGTTCTAAAAAAGATTTTATTTCAGATGCAAACATAAAAGTTTCGTCATTTTGATAATAATAAAAAGGTTTTATCCCAAAATTATCTCGGGCAGCAAATAACGTTTCAGCTCTTTTATCCCAAATAGCAAAAGCAAACATCCCACGCAATTTTTTAGGTAACTCTTCTCTCCACTCTTCATACCCATGAATTAAAACTTCTGTATCACAATTAGTTTTAAATTGATACTTTAACTTTTTTAATTCCTCTCTTAACTCCACATAATTATAAATTTCTCCATTAAAAACTACAACTATATTCTTATCTTTATTAAACATTGGTTGACTTCCAGATTTAATATCAATTATAGATAAACGACGATGACCTAAAGCTACTAAATCATCAGTATAATAACCTTCTTGATCAGGTCCACGGTGAATTATCCGATCAGCCATTTTTTTAATTATTTTATCTTTTTCCTTCTCTTTACTTACAAAACCTGCTATTCCACACATTTCCTTATCTCCTTAATTATTTAAAATATTTCGATATAAATCATTTTCCATAATCATTTTACTAACTGTAAAATAATTCAAAACTTTTTTATTCATTAACTCTACATAACTTTTATCTATATCATCCTGCGTTTTAGAAACAAATCCAGAATTAATTAAAAATCTCCCCTTATTTGTTAACCAACTTCGATCAGAGAATATCACAAAACCATCTGTATCGCTAAAAATATCACTACCTAATAACAACCTTTAATCATATTCAATTCCAAACAAATTTAAAAGCGTTGGTAAAACATCCAATTGGCCTGCTACTTTATCAATAACTTTACCCTCATTTTTATTATTCCAAATAATTAAATTACTATGATTAACTTCCATTAATTCATCACGTTCATAACTTGATACTTCATTAATTTCCTTAATATTTAAAGTATAAGGATAATGATCTCCTACTAAAGCAATTACTGTATCATCTAAAATACCTTTTTTCTTTAATAAATTTATTAAAATTTTTAAAGCATTATCTAATTCTATTTGAGTCGCTAAATAAGCTTTCACACTTTCACTATATGGTAAATTTTTAACCAATTCTTGATTCTTTAAAGCTATCTTATTTCCTTCTGTAAATACATAAGGTGCATGACCACTTACCGTAATATAATAAGTTGCAAATGGCTCATTTCCTGCATAATCATTAAAAGTACTAGTAAACAAATCAATATCACTAGGAAGCCATTCACAATTTAATCGCTCCTCTAATCCATTACCACAAGCTAAAAAATTATTAAATCCTAGAATAGGCATTGTTTTATCTCGGCCATAATACTTATACTGCCAATTATGATAACTACTAGTATTATACCCTTTATTTCCAAAAACATTTCCCAAAGTATAAGGCAAATATGGCTTATCATTGCGCCACATTCCCAAAATTTCTTGGGTAGGTATTAAACTAGTCATGGCCTGAAACTCTCCTCCAGTCGTACTAAAAAACACTGGTGAATAATAATTCGTAAAATTAAAACCATTATTAACTAATTTATATAAAGTAGGTGTCAATTCTTTATCAACAGCAATAGAATTAAACCCTTCCGCCAAAATAAAAATTAAATTTTTTCCTTTATAAATTCCCGTATATTCATTTTGTTTAGTCGCTTCTCTATCTTGTAAAAAATGATAAACATCTTTAACATTTTCATCACTTTCTAAATTAATTAAACGCGCAAAATCAATCTCCATTTTATTATATTTAACTTCTTTTTCTTCCTCTAAACTATTATCAGCCAATAAAACTTTTTCTTCAAAACCAAAAATATTTCTTTTCAAACTCAATCGTTGAGTCGTAAATATTCCTAAGACATTATTCGAAGTAGTTAAAGAATCCGTATTATAATATAAATTATAAGCCGAATACAAATGATTCTTATCAAAATTCAAAACCATTAAAGAACCTAAATGAGATATTATAAATAAAAACCCTACACTAAAATTATATTTTTTACTTTTCTTGGAATAATCAAAACTCTTTTGATAAATTAAATATCCTATAAAAGGAACCATTAATAACAAAACATCGATTATTTTAGTACAAAATAAATGAAAACCAATTTGATAAAAATCCATAGCTTGACTAGCAAGTTCTAAAGTACTTATTGAAAAAGGGACACTCAACAAAGAAAAATACAAATAATTAAAAATATAAAAAATAGAAATTATAATTAAAAAAACCATAACCAAAATACGTTGCTTCTTCGCTTCAAATAAATTACTAAATAAATAAAATATTAAAGAAATAGTTAAACTAAACAAAACAACAATCAAAAACTTTAAAGTAGGCAACTTATTAAACATTAAAACTTTACTTACTAATTCTAAATAAATAAAAAATAAAAAATAGAGAATTAATGTAGAATACTTTCTTTTCATAAATCCTCCTTTATATCATTATAACAAAAATATTATATAAGTGTTAGATTAACTTTCTCCTTTTCTTTATCTATTTTATCAACATAACAGGTTATAATATCCCCAACATGGATTACTTCTAAGGGATTACTTACAAAATCCTTACTCAATTTTGAAATATGAATAAGACCATCATTATGAAGTCCAATATCAACAAAAGCACCAAAAGAAACCACATTTCTAACTGTTCCTGTAAGTTCCATCCCAACATTTAAATCATCAATAGTTAATACATTGCTTTTTAACAATACATCATCTAAAAAATCTCTTGGATCTAATCCTGGTGTTAATAACTCTTCAATAATATCACTTATAGTATAAACATCTGTATCTAATTCCTGACATAATAAATCTTTATTAACATTTTGCAGCTTCTCTTTAAAGATTGTTTTCTCCATATCTTTTATATCTAAATCTAATTTTTTTAATAGCTTATTTGTTAATTCATAACTTTCAGGATGAATTTTAGTTTTATCAAGCAAATTACTTCCATCATTAATCCTTAGAAACCCTATACATTGTTCATATACTTTATCACTTATACCATTAATTTCCTTAATTTCATCACGTGATTTAAATATTTTAGTTTTCTTAAATTTTTGGATATTATCAATACATCTTTTATTTAAACCAGAAATATATTTTAAAATACTAGAACTAGCCGTATTTATATTTACTCCTACTTCATTAACAATCTTAGAGACTGTAAAATCAAGAGCATCACTTAAATTATTTTGATTTACATCATGTTGATATTCTCCAACCCCAATTGACTTTGGATCAATTTTAACTAATTCAGACAATGGATCTTGAATACGTCGTCCAATAGAAATCGCACTTCTCTTCTCCACCGTTAAATCAGGAAACTCACTTATTGCTAATTTACTTGCTGAATATACACTAGCTCCAGCCTCACTGACAATATTATATTTAACATTTAAATCCTTAATTGCCTCACTTACAAAAAACTCACTTTCTCGCGAAGCTGTTCCATTACCAATAGCAATAATATCTACTTTATATTTAGTAATTAAATTCCTTAATATTTTAGTAGCTTCTTCCTTTTTATTATGAGGTTCATGAGGATAAATTGTTGCAATTTCTAAAACCTCTCCATAAGGATTTAAAACAGCTAATTTACACCCAGTTCGAAAAGCGGGATCAAAACCAATAACGGTTTTATTTTTAACTGGTTTAGTCATCAATAATTTTTCTAAATTATCTTTAAACGTATTAATAGCTGACTCACTTGCCCCATCAGTTAACATTGTTCTTATCTCTCTTTCCAAACTTGGCAAAATTAAACGCTTTAAAGAGTCTTTAATAGCTTCTTCAACAATTGGCACTACAAAAGAAGCTGTATTTTTAATTATTTTATTCTTATAATTTTCTAAAACAGTTTCTTTAGAAAAGCTTAAAGAAACTGTCAAAATACCTTCTTTTTCTCCTCGATTAATAGCTAAAATACGATAATGCTTTATATACTTAATTCGATCTTTAAAATCATAATACATTTCATATACCTTTTTAACATCTTCACTATTTTTTTTCTTTTTAACTACTATTTCTCCCGTATTAAAAATATAGCCTCTTAACCATTTTCTAAACGATGCATTATCGCTAATCCATTCACTAATAATATAAGAAGCATTCTTAACTGCCTCTTCGACACTCATATTATAGCCACTTGCTAAAGAATTAATATCTCCCTTTAAAGGAAAAGCCATAATTTTTTTGGCTAAAGGCTCTAATCCTAATTTAATTGCTTCTGTTGCTTTGGTCTTTTTCTTTTCTTTAAAAGGGCGATATAAATCTTCCACTTCAATTAATTTCTCACACTTATTAATACTTTCTTCCAATTCAGGTGTTAATAAATCTTTCTCTTTGATTAATCTAATAACATCTTCTTTTCTCTTTTCCAAATTACATAAATATTTATATTGTTCATCTATTAAAGCAATTTGTTCCTCATCTAAAGCTCCTGTAGCTTCTTTTCGATATCTTGCAATAAAAGGAATTGTACAATCCTCACTTAATAACTTTAATACTGCCTCTACTTGAGTTTCTTTAATCTTTAACTTTTCTGCTAATTCACTTCTAATATTCATAAATTCCTCCATAAAAATAAGATATAGTGCCACTCTATACCTTATTTATTCTTTTATACCTCATCAATAAAGATCTTACCACTTATTGATTTTCCCATATCTTCACTTTGGTCATCTGTAGAACTATTTTTATACTCGATAGTAACAGTATAAGACTTAGTAACACCTGGAGCAATAGTTAACTCATCACTTATTGGTCCTGTTGTACTAGGAAAAACTGTTGTTTTCTTCAATACATCATTTTCCTTAACTATTACCTCAATATCATTCTTTCTTGTAAAATCATTACTTACTTCATTAACAACAATTTTATATTTAATTGTTACATTTCCTGTATTTTCTAAAGTAAAAGTCTTTGTAAAAATATCCCCTGGAACCATATTAGTAACATTTATTGCTGGGTTATTATCCGAAAAAGTAGCACTAATATCCGGCGTACTAACCGTCAAGCCTCGCTTATCAGCATTATCAGATTTTATACTAGTCGTATAATATGCATAACTAGTTGCTACCACAAGAACAATAAACAATACTACTATCAGAACAGATACAATCATTGTCTTTTTATTATCTTTAGTCATTACCTTCACCTATCTTTATCTATACTAATTATCTATTATTCTTAAAATTTTGTCAATTATATTTTTTCTTCATAAGATCATCACAGTATTTTATTTCCTTATCAAATCCATCATTCATTAAACAACGATAATTACCATCAGACATATTAATTGCATTAATATCTATATTATACATTTTATATATTTTTTCTTTCCATCTTTCCGGACTACTATAATATTCAAAAAATAATTTATTAGATGAACCACATATATTTTTCAAATTTTTTTCATATAATTTTGCAGAAATTTTTCCTGTTTTTGTATAGTAAGAAAATATACACCAATAACGTTTATTAGTTAAAACCCATACTTCATTCTCACTAATAACATGAGGAAAAAAATTATCTTTTTCTAAAACACTAAATAAATCTTCATATGTTGCATCACTATCTAACTGATAAATTTTTAAATGACTATTTGTATCATCCCCAGCACAAACACTCTCACGATTTACTTCAATCTTCATTTATTTTCACTCTCCAATTTTAATAAATTATAATTAATTTTATTATTATTTCAAAACAAATGGTGAAGTACTAGATCCATCACTGCCATTTTCAATTACTATATCAGAGTTTAGATATATCGATGGACTAGCCGCATACGTATGTTCCGAATAATCGCAATCCACACGCCCTGTCGGCCTCACATTGAAGATACCATCGTTATAGTTAAAATATGGCGTGATCGTCCATTGATAAACATTACTCTTATGCAACCAGTCGCTTGTTCGACAATCACTTATTCCACTTCCAGACCAACTATATAAACTTGTATTTAAACATGCATTTCTGTCTGTTGTCGCTCCTCCACCTGTTGCATATCCATAATCTGAAGGATACATTAATCCAACTTTCCCTGTCCATTTTGTTGCATGGCCACTATATACCTTCGTTCCTCTTTCTCTTTCATAAAATGTTTTAGTTGTTACATCATCCTGTGTACTTCCACCCAAGTTCCATACACTATCACTTATCATATTTTTGGACTCTTCTGTTAATCCTGTATTACTAAAGTCACATGTAGTTGTTGATCCGTTATTTCCATTTGGACAATTCCCGCTTGTCCTGTTCCAGTATGCTCCTTCATTTAATACTTTCTGTAATTCACTATCACTCCAGTCATTACTTCCATTTGCACCCATTGATACATATGGCCCACTTGCTTTGTTACCCCATGAATATTCTCCGATACTCTCACTTCGGATTAGTTTGACTTTATCTTCCTTTATTCCATCTGCATTCTCTATATCCTTCATTACCCCTATTATTCGCCATTTCTCTCCATTAAATTGCACATAATTATTAGGATTGGCTCCTATATATCTTAAATTGCCAAAGTCATCTTCTACTAACTCATCTGATTGTAAGTTCTTTAAGTATTCTATTAATGTTAGTTCTTTAAAATCGATATTACATTTTATCTTCTTGGCACCATTGGGATTTATATTGACAAGTCCCCATAAGTCTAAATCAAAGCTTGCTGTTACTCCATCTTCACATACTACAATATTTACCTTGTATCCACTTGACTTTAAAGGAAATGCCTCTGTTGTTTTCTCTCCGTTTACAGTAAAAGCTAGTTCGATATCTCCATTACTAAAATCTGGTATCTTTCCTCTTAGTATATTATAACTTTTTGTTTCTTTATATAAGGCATAGCTCTTATATATTA
>CAOLUI010000025.1 GCA_948479395.1 uncultured Bacilli bacterium
CCAACTAGGTTTTCAATAATACTTTTTTAGTGTCTACTTTTGGTTGACAACTTCATTGTAAAAAAGTTGTTTTTTTAATATGAATTTTATCAAGATTAACTATTAAAAATAGTTGTTAATTTTTTGTTAATAAAAATATTATAAAAATATATTTAAAAATTCAAGTTTTATTTCGGGTAAAAAGATTTTAATATATTATAAAATAAAGAAGAAAGGAGAGAATATGAATCAAGAAAAAATTGGCAAATTTATTGCCTTTTGTAGAAAAGAAAAAAAGCTAACACAAGCAGAATTAGCAGAACAATTAGGAGTTACAGACCGTTCTATTAGTAATTGGGAGAATGGAAAAAATATGCCAGACTTATCTTTATTTAAACCATTATGTGAAATACTACATATTACTATTAATGAATTATTAAGTGGAGAGAAAATAAATAAAGATAAATATCAAGAAAAATTAGAAGAAAATATAATTAATACCATATATTATTCAAATAGAAAGTTGGAACAAAAAAATAGGTTAATTGGACTATTAATATTAATCTTTGGAGTTTTAATTAATTTATTTGGTTTAATGGCATTTAATCCAGATAGTCATGCTTGCTCGTTTAGTGTAGTAATAGGTATAATGTTTGGGACAATAGGTTTTTATAAGTTGATAAAATCAAAATCATATTTTAATAATTTAATTTGCTTAATTTTATTTTCCGTAGGATATATAGGTGCAATTTTATTTTTTGATTATATTGGAGTTGCATGTAATAAAAGACCTCCTATATTTTCAACAACAATCACAACAATAGATGATACAATTTATTATGATACGCTTTTTTATGATGTTGTAAGATGTAATAAAAATGAAAAAAATGAAACATTTAAAATTATTAAAAATCAAAAGCATGATGATAAAATAGTTTTAAATATTTGTAACAAATGATATTGCTTTAGATTAAGATAGATAATATAATAAATATATCAAATATTAATGAACTTATTTTTTTATTAATGGTTTAACTCTATCAGTAAACACACCAAATTTAAATGTAAATCAATGGTATAAACAGTGACAAATAGAAATACGAGGTAAAATTTATAATTCATTTAGTATATTGTGAAATGATAAGGCAAAAGGACTAAATAAAATTTTAGGAGTGAAATATTATGGCAATGTGGAATCCTTGGCGAGGATGTAAAAAATGTAGTGATGGGTGTTTACATTGCTATATTCATAAAGGGGATTTAAAAAGAAATATAAATACTAATGAAATTATTAAAACAAAAGATTTTAATAAGCCGATAGAGAAATTAAAAAATGGCAAGTATAAGATGAAATCTAGTCTTGTTTATTTATGTTTTTCTACTGATTTTTTAATTGAAGAAGCCGATGAGTGGCGTCTTGATTGTTGGAAAATGATAAGAGAAAGGCTGGATTGTACTTTTCTGTTTTTGACAAAAAGAATTGATAGATTTATGAACTGTATTCCAGAAGACTGGGGTGATGGATATGATAATGTAGTTGTATGTTGCACTATTGAAAATCAAAAAAACGCCGATTTTAAATTATCTATATTTAAAGATTTACCAATAAAACATAAATGTATTACAATACAACCATTATTAGAGAATATTGATATAGAAAAATATCTTGAAACAATTGAACTTGTAGTTGTTGGTGGCGAAGCGGATATAAATGCCAGACCACTAGAATTTGATTGGGTATTAAACATTAGAAATCAGTGTATTCGTAAACATATCAATTTTGAATTTAGACAATGTGGAACTAATTTTATAAAAGATGGAAAACAATATAAATTACAAACAAAAGATTTAATTAAACAAGCAAAGTTAGCAAACATTGATTATAAAAGTGATCACTAAACTACAATTAATATAACAAATCAATTAAAATATTTATAAGTTATTATATTGTTAAATAAGTTTTCAAATAAGGATTAATATTAAAAAAATACTCAATTATATTTGCTTTTTTATTAGTTATTGGTTAAATTTTTTTTAATCTAATCTATTATGTTATAATTAATAAAATTATTCTCTTTTAATATCCATTTTAGCAAAGGAGTAGTTTTTAAAAATAAGTAACTATTTAACTTGAATAAGAGAATATTAAAATAGAAAAAGAATATATTTTATTAGGTGAAGATATGAAAAGAATAATAATAGGTTGTAGTATTCTTCTAGTTGTGGCTTTTTCCAGTTATATGATATTTAGAAATCCTAAGAAAGAACTAGAAGTGAATAGTATGACAGGAAGAATTATCGCTAAAAATGAAAAACAATTTTCTATTCAAGATGAAGATGATATCATTTACACATTCAAGAATGAGAGTGTTAATGCAACTATAGGAGATAAAGTATTACTAAACTATTTAGGGGTCTTAAATAAAAATAAAGAACTCCAAGAAAATAAAATTGTTGACTATCAAATAACTGAAATAACTACTACAAAAGTTAATGAAAATGATTTATTTGCGGCCTTTTATGAAAAAGCAACTAACAAATTAAAAACTTTATCTTTAGAAGAAAAAATAGGACAATTATTTTTAGTTAGATATGATGAAGCTAAAGCTCAGGAAATTATTAATAACTATAAAATATCAGGATTTGTTTTCTTTGAAAAAGATTTTAAAAATAAAACAGCAGAAAATGTAAAAACAATGATAAATAATGTTCAAGCCTCCTCTAAAATAGGTCTTTTAACGTCAGTAGATGAAGAAGGAGGTAAAATAATTCGTATTAGTAGTAATCCTAATTTAGTAACTTCTCCTTTTAAATCATCTAGTACTTTATACGATGAAGGAGGACTATCTTTAATTAAGCAAGATACCATTGCCAAAAGTGGAATTTTAAAAAATCTAGGTTTAAATTTAAACTTAGCTCCTGTAGTTGATGTCTCAACAGATCCAAATGCTTACATGTATGAAAGAACTTTAAAAAAAGATACTAACTTAACAGCGGATTATGCTAAAACAGTTATTGAAGCAAGTAAAAATACTGGTGTTTCTTATACCTTAAAACATTTTCCAGGATATGGAAATAATACCGACACTCATATTGCTTCTGCAACCGATACACGAAGTTACGATGATATTTTAAAAAATGATTTGCCCCCATTTAAATCAGGAATTGAAGCCGGAGCTGAAGCTGTTTTAGTAAGTCATAACATTGTCTCTAGTCTAGATTCAACAAATCCTGCATCCTTATCAACAAGTACCCATAATCTTCTGCGGAATCAATTAAAATTTACTGGAGTAATAATAACAGATGATCTAGATATGGGAGCTACTAAATCAATAACTAATAAATATACAAAAGCTCTACTTGCTGGTAATGATCTTGTAATAGTCACGGAATATGACAGTGCCATAAATGAAATTAAAGAATCTATTAACAAAAATACTATAAGTGAGGCTTTAGTGGACAATGTTGCTCTAAAAGTACTCGCTTGGAAATATTATAAAGGATTGATAATTGATAATGAAAAGTAATAACGAAAAAATTATTACTTTTTTAAGTATATAAATATGTGATAAAATAAAAACTAATAAGAAGAAAGGATGGATTAAAAAGAAGTTTTACATTGGATCAGGCATGAAAAATTGTGAATTAGTTAATTATTATGCCAAAATATTAAAAGAAAATGTTTTGGGAACAAACTCATGATTGGGTAAAAAATGTTAACAATGATATTTCTAAAGATGATATGATTTATTACGCAACTTTAGAATCTCAAGGAATTGTTGATGCTGATGTGGTTATTATATTATTGCCAGCGGGAAGAGGAGCCCATATTGAACTTGGAATGTCTTTGGCTTTAAAGAAAAAAATATTTTTATGTTCTGTTACCAAAGAAGAGTTTTATCTAGAAAATACAGTGGCTTTTTATGAATTACCTCAAATTATTAAGTTAATTGGAACAGCAGATGAAAATCTAAATAAAATAATAAATTATGATTATCAAGAATAATGGAGATTTTTATGAACAATAATTATTTTGTAATTCATGGCTCGTATGGTAATCCATATAAAAATTGGATACCTTGGTTAAAAAGACAATTGAGCAAAAGAAAACTAAATTGTATTGCTCCAAGCTTTCCAACACCTTATAAACAAAATTATGAGAGCTGGAGCACAATATTAAAATCTTATTTGAAAATTGGATATATAACAGAAAATACTTCTTTTATAACTCACAGTCTTGGTGGAACATTTATAATAAAATTTTTACTAGAAAATAAAATTAAAGTTAAAAAAATAATTACCATTGCCGGATTTAATAACTTAAAATTTAATGATGATATGAATTTATATAATTCATTCTATTTAGATAAAAATTTATCTGATATAAAAAATTATTCTATAGAACGAATTAGCTTTTATTCAGATAATGATCCATATGTTCCCGAAAGTGATGCTTTAAAATTTTCAGATAGTATTTTAGCTCAAAAAGTATTTGTAAAAGGAGCAGGACATTTTAATGAAAAATATGGTTATTTGGAATTTGCTGAATTATTAAAATATATATAATATTAAAATTAAAGGATATGAAAAATAATAAAACGAATCAAATTTAATCAATTGGCTTTTTATATAAATGTTTGAATAATTAACTATCTTAAATATCTCTAACTATTTTTTCAACAACAAAAACTTGTATGTGAATCAATAATATAATAATTTTTTGCATAAATCTTTCTTTATAATATTTCTAAAATTTAATCCTGATTATTAAACTATTATTTTTATAATTTGCTTCTATTGAACCATTACTTAAATCAACTAATTGTTTAGCAATAGATAAACCTATTCCAGTAGATTTTTTGCCACTTTGAACAGTATAATACCTATTAAATATTTTCTTTAAACTTATAGAATCCATCATACTTGTCTTATTTGAAAATTCTATTGTGCCATCATTATACATTCTTATATTAAAATCACTTTTGCTATATTTAATGGCATTAGATATAACATTTTCAAAGATTCTTTTTAACAGATTTTTATTTAGTAATCTAATAACTTTTTTTTCACATATTTCTATTTTGGGCGTTATATTATGCTCTTTAAATATTCCATAAAAACTAACGATAGTTTCTTCTAAAATATCATTTATGAGTATTTTTTCTTTTTTTATTTCCTTTTCTATATCTATACTTTTTGAAAAATCAAAAAGTTGTTCTGTAAGTTCTGTTAAATCTTTTACTTTATTATCTATAATTTTCAAATAATCTATTTGTTTATCAGTAAGATTATTATTATCAAGTAAGTCAAGATATCCCCTTATTGCTGTAAGGGGAGTTCTTAAATCATGAGAAATATTCGTAATTGATTGTTTTAATTCCTGATTTCCATTTTTATATTCCAGTTCTAATTTTCTCAAAGTTTTTAAATTATTATTCAGTGTAATAACTAATTCTTTTAATGTTTTTTCATTTGTGTCAATAGTAATTAAATTATTCGTATCTGATTTTAAAATACTAGATAAAGATAGACCTATATTCTTGATCTCCTTTTTCATGATAATTAATTTTAAAATTAATAATATAGACAAACAAGATATAATCAAAAATAAATAAAACCAGACACTCATAATTATCACCTTCTATTTTAATTCTTTTTTTCTAAATAACACTATACCACAGGTTGTAAATATTGCTAAAATTCCTAAGGAATAAAATGGTAAAATTTTTAAATTTGCTGTTTTTCCTGCTATTTGAAACATTTGACCAGCTGGATTAATGTTAAGTATAGCTTGACACATTTTCTTTTTTGCTTCAGTTGGATATTTAGGATTTGGTATTTCTTCTATTTTAGTTTCGCCATTTATCATTAATGCTTGTTGTACAGTTTTTGGAGTCTCTAAAATATTAAAACAAGTTAATGCTATCATCATCATGCCAAACGCCGACATAATGGATAATACGGCAGTGATAGTTTTATTAGAAATCATCATAGCTATAAATGTAAATATACTAGAATAAGCTATAATAGTTATAAAAAGACACCCTAGTAACATCAATAATTTTGACACATCTAAACTAATTTTTCCAAATAATGGTATTCCTATACTTCCAACAATTATTAAAAATAAAATATAAGAAAACAAACTTGTAAGCGTTATTATAATTAAATTAGATAAATAAATATTTGTTCTCTTATGACCAATGCTTATCTTATTTCTAATTGCTCCATCAGAGTATTCTACTCCTAAAAACAAACTTGTAAATATAGCAATTATAATTCCAATTATGGTCGAATAATTAAGCATTATTTGTTCTACTTCTATTACATCTTTATAGTTTTTCATATCACTATATCTCATATAAATCATAAACAAAGCCAAACAAATACTAAATATAGATAATAACCAAAATAACTTGTTTTTATGTAGTCTAGTAAAACCAGCATTTAATAATTTAATCAATTCGATTACCTCCAATTAAGTTCATATAATAGCTTTCTAGAGATTCCTTAGTTTCATGAATCTCATCAGCAATTAAATTTTTCTTAGATAGATCATTCACAAATTTTGCTAAATTATTTTTACCATAAACATTTATAGTTTTATTGTCTTCGATTTCGTAAGAAATTTTATTTTCTTCAAAATATTTAACAAACTCTTTTTGGCTATGCACTTTTAGGATAAGTTTATGTTCCATTTTTTTCATAAGTTCCTCATTACTTATTTCTTTAATTATAGATCCACTATCTAAAAATCCATAATGAGTTGCAATTTTAGATAATTCATCTAAATAATGACTAGATATTAAAATAGTAATTCTTCTTTCTTTATTTAGTTTTAGAATCAATTCTCTAATTTCTATAATTCCTTGCGGATCAAGACCATTGATAGGTTCATCTAAAATTAAGAAATCAGGGTTATTAGCAAGAGCAATAGCAATTCCCAATCTTTGTTTCATTCCCAAAGAAAAGTTTTTTGATTTTTTCTTTCCTGTATTAGATAATCCCACTAATTTTAATATTTCCTCAAGACCATCAAAATTTGGCATACCAACTAATTTATATTGTTCTATCAAATTATCTCTTGCTGTCATTTCTCCATAAATAGATGGTGTTTCAATAATTGCACCAATTCTTTTTCTAACTTTAACAATATCATTGCTATTAATGTTTATTCCATAAATAAAAACTTCACCATGTGTCGGTTTTTGTAAACCACAAATGATTCTAATAAGAGTTGTTTTGCCAGAACCATTTTTGCCAATAAGACCATATATTGCTCCTTTTTCAATATGAATATTGGTATGATTTAAGGCTTTAAAATCTTTATATTTTTTTTCAAGATTATTTGTTTCTAAAATTATTTCCATAATCTTTCTCCTTTCCAATATTCATTTTAGTAAAATTTTGTTAAGAAAATAGTTAAGAAATTGTTAAGATTTAGTTAAGATTTAATTTTTTAATTTAAAACCTATACCCCAAATAGATTCAATGTATTCAATATCGGAATAATTTCTAATTTTTTTTCGTATGTTACTAATATGCACTTTTAAAGAAATTTCACTACAATCTTCTGTATCTGTGCTTATTAAATCAAGTAATTTATTTTTGGAAATAACTTGTGTGGGATTTAACAACAATTGTTTTAATATGGCATATTCCGTTTTAGTTAAACTTATTTTTGTCTTAGAAATTAAAAGAGTATGACCATCATCTAATAATTCCAGTTCTTTATATTTCAGTGTTTTTAGCAAGTTTTCTTTTGATCTTAATTGTACTTTTATTCTCGCTAATAGTTCTTTAGTATCAAAAGGTTTTGTAATATAATCATTAGCGCCAGCTAATAAACAATTAACTTTATCTTCACTAGATATTTTAGCACTTAATACAATAATAGGGATTTCTTTAACTTTTTTTATTATTTCTTCTCCATTAATTCCTGGTAACATTAAATCTAATAATATTAAGTCATATTTGTTTTTTTCCAATAAAAGTAAAGCTTCTGATCCAGAATAGGCACTAAATACAATATAATTTTCCTTTTTTAATAACTCTTTTATAATATCGTGAATATTAATATCATCTTCAACAATTAAAATTTTTTTCAAATTATACCACCTCAATAAAGTGCTTTAATTATATCAAATATGTAAATTTTTAATATAGATAATGTTTTTTTAATTTTTAAAAGCAATATTAATTTTTTAATATAATATCGTATAATTTAATCGTAAAAAATATTCAGCTTCATTTTAGTTATCTTTTGGGATAATAGCACAGGCTATTTGAGACTCCTAATAGTAAATTGATAAACAACTAAACTTAATACTACAAATATTTAAAAAAACATAGAAACAAAATCGATAAAATATGATAAAATCTAAATATAATATTAAGGAGGATTAATATTGAGTGAAATATGGAATAGTAATTCAATAATAGAAGAAAAACATAGTATATCTTCAACTCCTCAGCTTAATCAATTTAAAGTATATTTTAATATAAGAGATTTTGATGGAGTTTTAAAAAAATTATATAATAAGCAGAATATAGATGAGTCTGATTTTACAATCATTATGTATTTTATAAATAATGATTTAAAAGATAAATATAAAGAAAGATATGAGGCATTAGTTCAATATGCTTCAGAAGAATTAAAAAAAGCATATACAATAGATAAATTGAAACAATTACGAATAAACTTAGATGATGATTTTATAAATGGTTTGTATAATGGAAATTTTACTTTTTCACAAAAAGAAATAGCATATTCTTTATTATCTGAAAACAATTCTTTTTTGACAGATAGATTAATTGATGAAAGGGTCAAAAAAAATTTAAAAAACAATATAACTGAAGAGTTTATGGCAGAAAAAATAAAAAATTACATTAATAGTGAAAAACATAATCCTCTATCTAAGAAGGAATTAATGAATACTAATTTGACAAATGAGATAATTAATTCAATACCAAGTGACTATACAAAACTCGAACAATGTATATATATTTACATTAGGCTGTGTCAAATTCTTTCGTATGATAGTTCATACTATGTAAATAATAAAGAATTTATTCAATTTCATGAAAGCCTTGCAAATTTAGAAAAAATAAGTAGAGAAAATCCAAATATAGTTTGTTATGAATTCGTTACGCTATATTCAGAATTATTAGAAAAAATAGGAATTAAATCTAATGTTAATACACAATTTTATATGGGTGTTGATGAAAATGATAAACTAGTTGTAGATAGTTTTAGAGATAATCATGCAAGTTTAGAATTCAATGTTGATTGTTTTATTATTAGTGCTGATTCTACAAATTCGGTTTTAAATGGGGACCTTATTAATGCTAAATTAGGTAATAAATTAAATGGATTAAAATGCAAAAACATAAGTGAAGTTGATAAACTTATTTTTTCTTCTTCATTAGAAAAAGTATATAATAATATTGCCAAAAATAATAATTTTAAAAATTATAATGATAAAATAGTTGAATTACCATTAACTGAGAGATTACAACAACTTTTTAATGATATTTTAAAAATGAATGTTCAAGGTGTTGATTTTATATCTTATATAAATAATTTAAAACATAAATATTTTTCGCAAGATGAACTTCAATGGAATATATCAATAAATTATGTTGGAAAAAATGATGGAATTGATCAATATCCAGTAGTTATTTTTTCAATTAATACAAATGACATAATAAATGCTCAGCAAGATACAACACAATATTTGTATGATACAAAGACACATGAATTAACTAAATTTGATAATCAAGAATTAAAAGAATTATTTGATTCAGAATTATTTTATTTAGAAGAAACAAAAAATATCCCAGGGATATCAAATATTAAAGCAAAATAATTAGTAAGGAGAGTGTAATATGGCTTTAGATTCTTATAGAGCTAGAAATTTAGATCAAGTGGAAAATGATTCACAAAAAATAGATGAAATCGAACAAATAAAATTAGATCCAGATTTAAAAGCAAAACTAAGAGAAGCTAAAAAAAATTTGGAGATGGAAAAAGCTTTACTAGAAAGACAAAATGAAAAGGACAAAATGGTTAGTGAATTAAATTTAGCTTCAAAAAGGAATATGGATTCCATATCATTATCTGATATAAACTTAAATAGTTCTTATAACAATAATTATCCCATTCAACAAGAGGAAAATATAGCTGATTTCGGTCCTATATATAGTGAAGAAGAAAAACAACGAGCACAAGAAGAGATTCAAAGAAATCTAAAATCACTAGAAGATTTATTTACGATATTAGATGATAAAATAAGTGAATATAATGTTTCAGACTCATTAGATGAGGAACAAACTACAAAGTATAGATAAAATATAATTATAAAAAAAATAAGGACGATGATTATTTTTTAAAATATTGTCTTTTTCT
Organism: uncultured Bacilli bacterium; assembly: GCA_948479395.1. Taxonomy (GTDB): domain Bacteria; phylum Bacillota_I; class Bacilli_A; order RF39; family UBA660; genus MGBC108787. Next base: position 10,388 of record CAOLUI010000025.1, read on the forward strand.
TTGCCTTTTTAGTATAAAATTTTCAACTAACTTTAGGTGTTTTTCAATATTTTTTATAATATAGTACATAAAAGTCTGAAACTATTATTTTAAATTTAATTGCTTTTTAATACATTAGTCATTTTAATGTTTATATTTTGAAATTTTTTATTAAAAAATGACTTCTTTCAAGTTCAAAAAGATATTTTGTTATACATTCTTTTTCAAACTTTACGAAGCCACTTCATTTATCTTTGGAGCGAGTCGCATACAAGTTACGAACTTCGTTCTCTTTCTATAAATATTATATATGAATTACGATTAAATTTCAATGGGAGTATAGCAAAAAAAATCTATTTGTAGTAAAATTATCATAAGATTGATGATTATTTTGGAGATTTCATATGAATAAAAATTATGTAGTAATTATATTGTTTAACAAAGATAAGGACAAATTGTTATTAGTGAAAAGAAATAAAAAACCTTATAAAAATTGTTGGAATGGAATTGGTGGGAAAATTGAAGGAAATGAAACTCCTATTGAAGCTGCTAAAAGAGAATGTATGGAAGAAACGAGTATTAGTTTAGAAAATCCTAAACTTCTGGTAACATATGTTTATCCAGAATCAAATATTATGAATAGTAATACACATTTACATGTTATATATGACTTTGTTCAAGAAGTAGAAGTTGTTGATAACGAGGAGGGTTATTATGAGTGGAAAACTATTGATTTTGTTATGGATATATATAATAAAGAGATAGCAGGATTATCAAATTTAAACCAGTTTGTTAAAGAAATATTAGATTTGGAAAATATAAAAAAATTTTATGAATAAAGGAGGCTTTTTCTTGAATAATAAAAATGTAACAGTAGTATTAGATGGTCAAGCAGGAAGTTGTGGGAAAGGAAAAATTTGTGGTTACTTAGTAAAAAAAGAACACTTTTTATTATCTACAAACAGTTGGTCAAGTAATGCTGGTCATACTTATGTAGAAGATAATGGAGAGAAAATTATAGTTAGTCATTTGCCTATGGCAATATTAGCTCCAAATTGCAAATTAGTACTAAATGCTGGGTGTGTTATTACTCCAGAAATATTATTTGATGAAATCAGAAAATATAAGAAACTTATTGGAAATAGAAAAATTTATATTCATCCAAGGGCAATGATCATTTTAGATAAACATCGCGAAGAAGAAAAAAGAATAATAAAGAGTGGTTCAACATTTAAGGGATGTGGAGTAGCTCAAGCTGAAAAAATTATTAGAAATCCTAGCATTATTTTAGCAAAAGATTATTTTAAAAATCTTCCAGATGATTTAATAACTATTATTGAAATAACTGATACTGCAAAAATTATAAATGAGTGTGATGATAATATTTTAATTGAAGGTGCTCAGGGCCAAGACTTGGATATAAACTATGGTCTAGATTATCCTTTTGTTACAAGTAGAATGTGTAGTGCAAGTCAACTTATTGCAGATGCTGGATTAAATCCTTTTAAAGTAAAAGATATTTATATGATAATAAGACCATATCCTATTAGAATAAGTAATAAAACTAACATTGGAGAAGCCATTTATAGTGGCGATTATGCAGGTAGCGCTGAAATCACCTGGAATGAGATAAAAGATAGATGTGGATGTAATATTGATTTAGAAGAATATACAACTGTAACAAAAAAAGTAAGACGTGTTTTCGAAATGAATTGGGATAGATTAAAATATAATGTAATGATAAATCAGCCAACTCAAATTGTTTTAAATTTTGCTCAATACATAGATTGGAAAGCATATAGATGTAGCAATTATGATGATTTACCAACGAAAGTAAAAGATTTTATTAAAAAAATAGAAAGAATAACTAATATACCTGTAACAATAATTGGGACTGGAGAAAGAAACTGTGACATTATAGATTTGAGAAAATAATTTTTTTCAGTATTAACAAGGGTATGGGATTTCCCATAAATTGAAAACGTGCGGGAGTAGGTTTTCAGTGCTGGCTAGGACAAAAGCACAAACTTGTACTTACGGTAATTTTAAAGGACTGCTGGATTTGCAGTCCTATTTTCATACATAAATTAGTTCCTTTAAGATAACTTCTTCTGCTATATTTTTATAATTATTCATTAGTTTTACCCATTGAAGTTGGTTATCCATTTTATTTTTTTCAGATAGTAATTTATCAGAATTTTTGCATTGTTCCATTAAAATATTTAATCTATTTTCTGCTTCAATACTAACTGAAACAAGATGATTTGTTAGTTCATTTTTCATTAAAAGAGTTGTATAAAGTGGCTTATTATTTTCTTTCAGATAGTGTAATCTTAAATAGCCATACTTGTTAATCTTTTCATTATTTTGTTTTTCTATTGTTAAGTTTGGTAATAAATAATCACCAACTTTTATATAATTTAATTCCATTTTTTATCTCTCCATTTCTTTGTTTTTAATATTTCTCTCGCAAAAATCCACTGATTTTGTTTTAGAATTGTATTTAAAATAACCTTGTTCTTTGTTTTTATCTACAACTTTAATAGTAAATCTATCAATTAAATATACTCAAACTCGCCAATAGATAATTGTTTTTTTTAGATAGTCAAGTACTTTAAATTGTTCTATAGTATTTACTTGATTCTTTAAAATATTTTCTTTCGTTAATTGTTTCATTGATAACTCCTTTCATTTTTAATTTGTTTTGACTACTTCTTTTTTAGGCACTAATAATAAAAAATCTTTAGAAACATTCCCCTCAAAATAAGGACTGCCAATTATACCATCTACATAGAAATGACTATGTGCTTTAGCAAAAAAATTATCTACAAATCCACTCGGATATTCATTATTTGTCATCTTTAAAATAGATAAAACATTATAATCTTTTTTCTTGAGTTCTAATTCTTCTTCAGTTATTCCATTTAGATATTTAATACCAACAGTATCATTTTTTAGAAGAATATATAAATATTTGATAAATTCTGTACTGCTTTTGGTGATAAATTCATCTGTAAATTTTATATATTTAATTTCAATATTGAATGGTTTGTTAGATATTTCATTAACTTTATACTCTAGTATTGTAAGAGTAGTAGGATATGTAATTAAATATTCTGTAGGTTCTATAACTTGCAAATTAGTGCATATTAGATTTTTTACAGTACCTTTTTTAACTTTGTATGTGTAATCTTTAATCACCTCTAAAATTTCAGTATTTGGTTTTAATGTTTCAATAGTTTTAAATTCTAACATCAAAAAAGTCTTCCTTCCTAGAAAGAGAACTAAAGTCTTTATATAAAATAAAAACTCACGAACCTTTAATAGTCCGTAAGTTGTTTTCAATTGGAGCAAGTGAGCGGGATCGAACCGCCATCTCAACCTTGGCAAGGTCGTATACTAACCATTGTACTACACCTGCGTGACTAAATAATAACAAAATAAATTAAAAAAATCAACATGCTAATTTAAAAAATAAATAATTAATGTTATAATAAAAAGTACTAGGATGGGATAAAATGAAAAATAAAGTTAAAAGAATTATAAAAAAATCCAAAAAATCAATTGCTTTATACATATCAACCAATAAATTATTTATTTCATATTTAATATTATCCTTAATTGGAACGGTTATGTTAAGAGGATTTACTGTTGATAATATTTTTAATTTAAAACCATTTTTAGTTGATTTAGCCTTAATAATTATTATTGGATCTTTAGGTTATTTTTTTAAAGGAAATAAACAATTTAAATATTATATGTTTTGGCTTCTAATATATACCTTAGCAGAAATAATAAATCATGTTTATTATATATTTTATACTTCTTTTGCTTCTTTTGGCGAATTAGCTGGACTTGGCCAAGCTGAAACGGTAACAGGATCTATTTTAGAAAAATTAACTCCTCTTAATCTTATTTATATAATAATTCCTTTTATATTTTTTCTGATTCATAAAAAATTATTTCAATCTTCTTATTATAATATAATGGTTAAAATTGAAAAAAATAAAAAAATGTTTTTAACCACTCTTTTAGTTGGCATAATAATAATGGGATATAGTTTATCAACCGCCACTAAAACTGATTATAGTCGTCTAGCTAAACAATGGAATAGGGGAGCAATAGTTGAAAGATTTGGTATTATTATGTATCAAGGAAATGATTTAGTTCAAACCCTTCGTCCTAAAATTAGTTCCTTATTTGGATATGAAGAATCTGCTAAATTATTTAAAGAATTCTTTACTTCTGATGAAAATAAATATAATGGAAAAAATAAATATAGCAATATTTTAGAAGGATATAACGTAATCTTTATTCACATGGAAAGCATTGGTAAATTTTTAATGGATTTACAATTTAATAATCAAGAAGTAACCCCTACCATAAATAAATTAGCTAAAGAGGGAATGTTTTTTGAAAATTTTTATCCTCAAGTAAGTTCTGGAACCTCTTCTGATACTGAATTTACCCTTTTAACCTCACTTCTTCCAGTATCATCAGGAATAGTTTTTACAAGTTATTATGACCGCAATTATACAACTATTCCCAAACTTCTTACCGAAAAAAATTATTATACATTTAGCATGCATGGAAATTATGCCTCAATGTGGAACCGAGAAAAAGTCCATCCCAATCTAGGATATCAAAAAATGTATTTTCGAGAATCATTTGATATTCCTGATAAAGAAGATAAAGATTATATAAATTTAGGAATTTCTGATAGTGCTTTTTATCGTCAAGCTTTGCCTAAAATAGAAGAAATTGAAAATAATCATGATCATTATATGGGGACTATAATAACTTTATCTAATCATTCTCCCTTTGCCTTTTTAGATAAATATGGTGAATTTGATTTAAGTAGTACAATAACTCATGAAGATGGTAGTATTGAAACTACAGATTATTTATCTGAAACAGCAGTTGGAAAATACATTAAAAGTGCTCATTATGCTGATATTTCTCTAGGTGAATTTATAGAATCCGTAAAAACATCAGAATCCTTTAATAATACAGTTTTTATTTTATATGGCGATCATGATGCTAAGCTTACACGTTCCGAAATAAATGAATTATACAATATGAATTATACAACTGGAGAAATATATACAGAAAAAGATCCCGAATATGTTGATTATAATTCATTTGAACATGATTTAAATAAAAAAACGCCATTAATAATTTGGTCTAAGAATAAAACTATTCAAAATAAATTAAAAGGGGTTATAAGTTATCCAATGGGGATGGTTGATGTTATGCCAACTCTGGGCAATATGTTAGGTATTAATAATGAATTTATTTTAGGACATGATATATTTAATATTAAAAATAAAAACATTGTCATTTTTCCTAATGGTAACTTTTTAACCGATAATTTGTATTATAATAATTCCTCTGAAAAATACTACATAACTAAAGTAGGATCCATAATTGAGCAAGACTACATTGAAGAATGTAAAAAATATGCTGATAAACGTCTAGAAGTGACAAATGCTATAATTATCCATGATTTAATATTTAATGAAGGACCAACTGTTAATAATGAAGAAATAAATGGTTCAAAAAAGGAGCAAAATAATGAATAAGAAAAAAATGAGTAAAAAGAAAAAAATTATTATCATTTTAAGTATAATATTAATTTTGATAATATTAAGAATTATATCTTGGTTTTTCTTTTTAAAACCTCAACCTCAAGAAAAAACACCTGTTAAAGTAGTGGAAGTTTTAGATGATATTGAAGGTTATGGATATTCTCTAGAAGATCGAGACACCAAAATTTATAAAGAAAAATTTTTAGAACTCAAAAAAGTTTTAGAAGAAGATAATATTGATTATGAAAAATATGCTCAATTACTTGCCGAATTATTTGCAATTGATTTATATACAATTGACAATAAAAATAGTAAATATGATGTTGGATCTCTTGACTTTATTTATCCCGATGAAAAAGAAAAATTTCAAAACAAAGTAATGGATACATTATATAAATTAGTAGAAGATAACTCAAGTAATACTCGTAAGCAAGAACTTCCAATAGTAGCTAATACGGAAATTACAGAAACTAAAAATATTACTTATACTAAAAAAGAACAAAAATTAGAGGCATATGAAATTCATTTAAATTTAATTTATGAAAAAGATTTAGCTTATGATAAGAAATTAATTATTACTCTTACCAAAGAAGAAAATAAAATTTATATCGTCTCATTAAATTCAGACGTTAAATAAAAACTAAAGTGCACAATTGCGTGCATGAATGTTTGGAAAAGTGT
>CAOLUI010000026.1 GCA_948479395.1 uncultured Bacilli bacterium
GTTATTTGCCAGTAAGCATAACTTGTTCCTATTACTACTATTAATAATAATATTCCTATTCCCAAAACTAGTTTTCTCCTTCCTGAACTATTTTCTTTCATCTCTTTTACGCTCCTCTATTATATTCATAATTATAAGTTAATTAAATATTTTTAGCAAGAAAAAAGAAAACCTTATATTTTAGTTTCCTTTAATAATTTCTATTGCATTACGCATTTTTATATCATACTTCACAACATCTAAGCTACCATAAGCTTTTAGTAATTCTTCTTTAGAAATACCATAATTTGAAGCCATTTCATCAGCTTGTTTTTCGGCTTCTTTATCAGATACTTCTATTTTTTCAACTTCAGCAACTTTTTCTAATAAATAACGATATTTAATTCTTTTAATAGCTTCTGGTTCCATTTGATCATGTAATTTTTCATGAGTCATTCCAGTAAACTCTGAATACTGTTCAATAGTTAATCCTTGCATTTTCAATTGATCTTCAAATTGATGAATCATACGATGAATCTCATCATCAATTATTTCTGGATTAATTTCAATTTTCATATTTTCACTAGCTTTTGCTAAACAATCTTCAATATATTTATCTTCTATATCAGCTTCTTTACGAGATTTAATTGATTCTTTAACTTTTGCTTCTAAATCTTCTTTAGTCTTAACATCATCATAACCTAAATCCGCATAGAAATCTTCATTTAATTCTGGTAAAACGCGAGTTTTAATTTCATTGATCTTTACTGTAAATTCTACATCTTTATTTTTTAATTCCTCAGTATAATTTTCTGGAAAAGTTAAATTTAGTTTCTTTTCATCTCCCACTTTTAATCCCATTAAACCATCTTCAAAACCAGGAATAAAAGTATGAGATCCTATTTCTAAAGGATAATTTTCACCACTTCCACCTTCTAATTCTTTACCATCAACAATTCCTTTAAAATCAATAACTGCTGTATCTCCCGCTTCAATCTTACTTCCATCATCTTTTACTTTAATCTCCGCATATTGATTTCTTAATGCTTCAATATCTTTTTCTATTTCATCTTTAGTAACTTTAACACTTTCTTTTTTAACATTTAAATTCTTATACTCTCCTAAAGTTACTTCTGGAGCGGTAATAATCGTAAATTCAAAAACTACTTCTTGTTCATTAATTGTTTTAACGTCTAATTTTGGCTCACAAACTGGAACAGCTCCAGTTTCCTTTAAAACATTTTGATAAGCTGTTTCGACAGCTTCATCAACAGCATCCATATATAAAGATTCTAACCCAAACTTTTTAATGAAAACTTCCTTAGGTGCTGTTCCTTTTCTAAAACCATCTATTTTTACTTCCTTATTTTTTTTCTTAAAAGCTTTATCTAAACATTTAGCCCATTCATTACCTTCTAATTTAATTTCTTTGACAACTACATTTTTCATAAAAATTTCCTTTCAATTAAAACTTATTATACCTAAGACAAACCGAAAAAGCAAATCCTAAATCCTTTCCTTCAAAGAAAAAAATTGCAAAAAATACAATTTTTAAGCAATTTTTGTAATAGTTACTGAAAAATTTCCATTAGGTGAACTAACTTCTACAGTTTCATTTATTTTATGCCCCACAATAGCTTTTCCAATAGGACTTTCATTCGAAATTTTATTTTCAAAGGGATCAGCTTCTAAAGAACCAACTATTTTATACTCTTCAATTTCTCCATCATCATAAGTTATTGTAACTACATTACCAACACTAACCTTATCTGATTTAGTCGTATCAGCAATTTTTGAATGTTCTAATTTATATTCTAATTCTTTAATTCGGGCTTCTAATTGAGCTTGTTCATTACGCGCAGCATCATAATCACTATTTTCTGATAAATCTCCTAAATCTCTCGCCTCTTTTAAAGCTTTAATAACTTCTGGTCTTTTCTCAGTCTTTAACATATTAAGCTCTTGTTCTAACTCAAGATAACCATCAGCAGTAAGTATAATATTTTCAACTTGTTTCATAATATTTTCCACCTTCTAAAAATAACAGTACTAAGAATACTATAAAAAGTTTTGTTTGTCAAACACTTTTAAACGCATCATATCGTACTTTTCTAATTTAAAATTAACTTTTAATTTAATTATCATTTTGGGGTGATTAGCCACCTCGATTACTTCATCTAATTCATTCCTCATATTTTCAATTCTATAGGTATAAGTTTCATGATTAGGTCCAAAAAATTCTACAACATCACCTTCTTTAAAATAATTTCTTTCTTCTAAAGTTACAATATTATTTTGTTCCTCAAATGAAATAACTATTCCTAAAAAATCTTGATTCGAAAATTCTTCTCTTCCTAAAAAATATTGTTCATTCTCTCTTGGTAAACCATCAACAAATTGGGGAACAGAATCTCTATTAGCACAACGATTTAATATCGCCAAATAATAGTTTTTTTCTCCCTCAGTTAAATCTTTATGAAGTATTTTATCTATTATCCTACGATATACCAAAATAACCGTTGCAACATAATAAATTCCCCGCATTCTTCCTTCTACTTTAAAAGAATTGACCCCAATACCAATCATCTTATCTATATATTCTATTAAATTTAAATCTTTTGGTGTCATACTAAATACTTGTTCTTGATTTTCATATTGAAAAATCCAACGACAAATTTGTGCACACCCTCCTCGATTAGCATCACGATTAGTACAATAATTTGATAAAACACATCTTCCACTAAAACTCGTACACATCGCGCCATGGACAAAACATTCTAACTCTAAACTCGTTTTTTCTTTTATGTCTTTAATATCTTCTAAACTTGCCTCTCTTGCTAAAACTAATCTTGTTACTCCATATTTTTTATAATAAAGTCCCGCTTCACTATTTAAAATACTAGCTTGTGTGGAAACATGTACCTCTAATGACAAACCTAGTTTTTGACACTTTCTTGTCACTAAAATATCACTTGCAATAATAGCATCTACTTTTATTTTATCTAAAAACTTTAAATAATCTTCTAAACCATTTAACTCATCATCATGAAAAATGATATTTACAGTCACATATAATTTTTTATTTAATTGGTGTGCTAAGAAAACTGCTTGCTCTAGTTCTTCTAAAGAAAAATTATTAGCATTGGCTCTTAAACCAAATTTCTTTCCAGAACAATATACTGCATCGGCACCATAAAGATAAGCAATTCTTAACTTTTCCAAATCCCCTGCGGGAGCTAATAATTCAACTTTATTCATTATTTTCCTCTTTCAATCGATAATAGGTTTTTTGCTCTAAAAATCCTTTATTGGAAAAATTAATTTTTTCTCCCTTTATAACATTCTCTAATTCCCTTAAAGATAATCCTTTGGAATTTATATAATAATATAAAATATTATCATGGCTAAGACTTCGATAATCAATAAACTCTTTTTTATACAAAACCGTCCCATATTTATTTTCCGTAGCCCAAAAATCATTTTCACTAATAGGTTCATGTAACATTACTTCATTTTGATATTCTAAATTAAACTTATTCGTAAAATTAGTTAACAATTGCCTTCTCGAATACATTGCCTCCCCTAACATTAAAAAAGGCACTACTAATGGCTTATGCGCCTTATCTAAAATGTTTTTTATCTCTTCCTTAGTAATATCTGTACTAATTAAAACACTATCTACATCCTCTAAATAATAATTAATTGAAAGATAATTCGTCGTATTATGACTTTGCATATAAATTAATAAAAGATTTAGCTTTAACCTTTTTACTAAATTTATAACTCCTAAATCTGTAAAACAAATTCCTTTAATATTTTGAGGTATATTTCCTAAAATCTTTTCTAATTTTTCCATTCCCTCTTTATCAAGAATTCTATTAACATAAATAAAAGCTTCATTTAAATCAATATCAAAAATATCATAAGTTTTTAAAAATCCCACTGTTAAGTCTTTTAATGGAAAAAGAAAGTTAACATTTTTAACTTTCAATTTTTTTATTTCTTCATCTGTTACTGTAATTAAATAATTCTTAACTTTATTTTTTTCTTTTACTAACACTTATTCCATCACCAATATCAATAAATTCTGTTTCAAATTCATCATTATTCTTTAAAAAATCTATATAACTTTCAATCTTATCGACAATTCCTCGTAAATTCTTGCTATCAATAGTTTCTTTTTTGCCAACATAACCATGAAATTTTAAATTATCAGTAATAATCACTCCATCAGGAGCTAAAAAATATTTAAATTTTTCAAAGAATTTTTTATATTGTCCTTTTGCCGCATCTATAAAAATTAAATCATAAGTAACCCCAGTTAAATTAACTTCTAAAGCATCTTGAAAAACCACATTTACTTCTTTTTCTAAACCACATTTTTTCACATTTTTCAAACATTCCATATAACGAGTTTCATCGCGTTCAATCGTCGTTACTTTAACCATCTTACTACTAGAAGCCATTAAAATTGCCGAATAACCAATGGCACTTCCTATTTCTAAAATATTTTTTACATTATTTAATTTTATATATTTCATAATGTAAGCAATTGACTCGGTTTCAATTATTGGTACATTTTTTTCCTTAGCATATTGTTCCATTTCTAAAATATATTGTTTCATATTATCATCCTACTTTTCTTTGTATGTCAATAAATTCCTCATAAGTATTAGCAAAAAACACTTCATGAGTTTCTATATTTGCATAAAAGTAAATATAGTCTGTATCACTTGGATTTAACACCGCTTTTATACTTTCTAAAGATGGATTACATATTGGTCCTACTGGTAACCCTGTAATATTTATATTTCTTGTATTATAAGGATTTAGGCTATTTAAATCATTCATTGTTAACTCTTCCCCTAAAGTTTTTTTAACAGCATAATATGTTGTAACATCCATCCCTAAATTCATTCCCAAATTTAATCTTTTATAAATTACTTGCGCCACTGTCTTTCGATCAATTTCTTTCACCGCTTCTAACTCAGCAATCGATGCCATTGTCAAAATTTCATGAAGATTATAATCACTATTTATTTCAATACTAGCAAGTTTATTTTTAGTATTCTCCAAAATAAGCATAATTACTTCTTCTACACTCGCATTTTCTAATACTTCATAAGTATCAGGAAATAAATAACCTTCCAGTGCATAATAAATATTATCATTTAAAATAGCATCTGTCAAAAAATCATATTTTTCTATTAATTTCTTTATAAATTCTTTATCTTCTAAAACTGCCTTCACGTCACTCTTAGATACTTCTAATTTTTCAGAAATTAAATCAATATAATCATTAATATTTTTTCCTTCTACAAAAGTTAAGGTTACTGTATCTAACTTAACATCTCCTTTATTAATCTTATTAATTATTTTTTTAACTCCCATATCTGCTGATAAAGTATAAACACCAGCTTGTAAAGTTAAATCTTTATTTAAAGCTAAATAAGCAAGAGTGGCCATTTTACTTTTAATCAAACCTGCACTTTTTAAATCCTCAACGATATCTATTTTACTAACCCCTTCTTGAACCGTAAAAGTTACACTTTTATGATCAGCTAAACCCTTTAAACTCCAAAAATAAAATCCCATCGTACTTATTAATAAAACAACTAATAATAATAATCCAATCAAAAAAACCAAAACACCTTTTTTCAACCTAGTTCTTTTCATCTAACAAGCCCTCTAACTTTACTAAAAGAGTTTCAATCGTATTCCACTCTTCTTCCGTTTCAATAGGTAATAAGTCCTTTTTTACCCCTGTTTTATCATAAACATTAGCATAAACTTTAAACAAATCTCCCTCTTTTTCTTTATCCGTATAAATTATATAACTTTTCTTTGTTTGATCTGAATCAAATTTATAAATAATTTCATATTCTTTTTCTTTACCCTTACTATCTTTAGCTAAAAAAACTTTATTATTCGTATCCACTATTAATCCCTTCTTTCTTTTAAATAAGTATCTAAAATTATTGCTGCTGCATAAGCATCAATTACTTTTTTTCTTTTTTTTCGACTAGTATCAGTTTCTATTAAAATGTTTTCGGCTTCTACCGTTGATAATCTCTCATCCCGAAGTATAATAGGAATCTCAAAATTATCTTCCAGAACCTTTTTAAAATTATCGGTTCTTTTTACCGCTTCTCCTAAAGTATTATTCATATTTTTAGGATATCCCAATATAAATTTACCAATACTTTTTTCTACTACAATTATTTTTAATTCTCTAATTAATTCTTCATAGTCATGAAAATAAAGTGTTTTATAAGGACTTGCAATAGTATTAGTTTTATCACTTATAGCAAGACCTAAGGTTTTTGTTCCCAAATCAAGTGCTAAATATCTCATTTTAAAAACTCTTCCAATAAAAAGGCGATAATAAGTTCTCGATCAATTTCTTTTATCATATTGCGCGCATTTCTATAATTAGAAATATAACTAGCTTGTCCAGTTGATAAATACCCTACTAATTGATTTAGGGGATCATATCCTTTTTCGACTAAAGCTTTATAGACTTCTTTCAAAATATATTCAATCTGAGCTTGCTTAAACAAAGCAACATCAAAAAGGCACGTTTCATCCATGATTATTCACCTTCTTATATTAAATTAATTTTAACAAACTATTTCTTATATTACAAGAACTACAAAAAAGATAGAATTTTTCCTTTCTATCTTTTCTTAATAATTATATTGTTTTCCCATTTAAAGGCGGCAATCCTTTTAATTCTCTTTGGTGAGTTAAAGAAATATTAATTAGAGGTAAATTATATTTTTCCGCATAAGCTTTAATTAATTCCACATTTAAAGTTGCATCAGTATAAAAGGCTCCAACAGCTTTAGCATTTTCATTTAAATATATTTCAGAATATTCAAAATATTCACTATTATTTAATATTTCACCATTACGAGAAATACTTCTTTCTTTACACTCTTTTTCTATAATATTAGGCATAATCAATTTACTATTTTCATATTTCTCATACCAAACACTTATCCCTTTAGGATTTGTTAACTGCCAAGTAATAGGACATCCACGTTTTATAAAATCTTTCTTACTACATCTCCAACTTCCAACATCGCCGGTACAAGATGTAACTAAACAATCTTCAGCAATATCATAAATTAAACCCATATTCCCACTCGGTGTAGCAATTAATTCATCCGTATTTAAAGCACAACAAGCTTTATTCATTTCTTCTGGGGCTACCAAGCCATCTGTAAAAGTATGCATTAAATATCTATAATGATTATCATCATGATTAACTGGATCAGTTAAATATTGCTTCCAATAATTTACCACAATGCTAGATAATTTATCCTCAATCTTAATCACCATTTTATAATACTCTACAAGTTTATCATAATCTTTATAAAATTGTTCATCAATATCACTAAATATATAATTTCCAAAAACATCTACTTCTCTCCAAAAATGTTTTTGGGCAAAAGCATCCATATTATCTATAATCTCATCAATATTAACATTTACATCTGGAATTTGTTCTAAACATTTTCTTACAAACTTAGCTCTATTAATCAAATAAGCAGGGTCACCATAATATGGTTCCATTTCCAAAGAAATTAAATCATCTTGCAGTTTATTTAATTCTTCATTTAAATTTTTAATTAACTTATCCAAACATTCTTCTTCATCTATACCTTTTTCTATTTGATAATTGATCATTTCTCTTACTATTCTTATATAAAGATTTTTACATTCATCATTATCAATTTTGACTGGATACACTCGAAATTTTTGGCCCATTTTTTTGATTCTTTTTATTAGATCATAATAATTTTTAATACTTATTATTAAATCAAATCCCTTTTTTTCCTTTTCATATCTAATCAAACCTTTGCTTATAATATCAAATTTCTTTCCATAATATGTAATTATAAAAGTCTTTATTTGATCTATTCTTATTGTATATTCTTGTTCACTAATTTCATAATTAATATAATAATCTTTTAATACTAAATATATTTCTTCATTATTCCTATAACTATTAATTAGCCTATTTATTCTATCTTTATATTCCATTTTTTACTCCAAAATTGCTTTTATTCTTCTAACACCCGCACTACTAGCTTCTTCTTTTTTTATCTTAAAAATGCCTAATTCATTAGTATTTTTTACATGAGGGCCCCCACACAATTCATGAGAAACATCTCCAATTGAATAAACGGTTACAGTATCAGGATATTTTTCCACAAACATACATTCTGCTCCACTTTTAATTGCTTCTTCTTTTTTCATTTCTTTTACTGTAACAGGAATAGCTTCTTGAATCCATTTATTAACTAATTCTTCTACGCTTTTTTTCTCTTCTTCACTCAATTTATGATCACAGCTAAAATCAAAACGCATTCGTTCATTAGTTATATTACTCCCCTTTTGATGAACATTTTTATCTACTACCATTTTTAAGGCGGCATTTAAAAGATGGGTAGCAGTATGGTATTTTGTTTCTACTTCTCCATTACCAGCAAGGCCCCCTTTAAACTTCCCTTGTGATGCTGATCTCGATAACTCTTGATGTTCTTGAAACTTTTTCTTAAAACCTTCCTCATCTACTTTTAAACCCTTTTCTAAAGCTAATTCTATAGTTAATTCAATAGGGAAACCATAAGTATCATATAAATGAAAAGCCGTTGTAGCATCAATATCTTTATGACTTACCTTGCCAAATTCCTTTAACCCATTTTCTAAAGTACGATTAAACTTTTTCTTTTCGTTGTATAATACTTCTAAAACTATTTCATAGTTATCTTCTAATTCTTTATAATAAGTTTTATATTTATCTAGTATAATTTTGGCAATTTGTTGATCCCAATCACTATTTATATCAATATTTAAAATCTTCGCATGACGAATTGCTCTTCTTATTAATCTTCTCAAAATATAACCTTGATCCGTATTAGAAGGCTTTATCCCTGCAGGATCAGCACTAATAAATACAGCTGTTCTTATATGATCTGCAATAATCCTCATGCTTATTTCATTACCTTCATAAGGTAATTTAGTAATATCAACAATTAAATCAATAACATCTTTCCATATACTTGACAAATAATTATCATTAACCCCTTCTAAAATTGCTGTTGTTCTCTCTACTCCCATTCCCGTATCAACATTTTTCTTAGGTAATTTAGATATACAACCATTTTCATCTTTAAAAAACTCCATAAAAACATTATTCCATATTTCCACCCAATTATCGTTTTCTAAATCAATAAATTCTGGTACTTCTTCCTCACTTCGCCAGTAAAAAATTTCCGTATCTGATCCACATGGTCCACTCTCTCCTGCAATCCAAAAATTATCATCCACTGTTTTAGCGATGCGTGCCTCAGGTATTCCTAAACTTATCCATTTATTATAACTAACACTATCAAAAGGAATTTCTTCATTTCCTGCAAATACAGTAACCCCTAAACGTTCTATTGGAATATTTAAAACTTGTGTTAAAAACTCAAAACTCCAAGTAATAGAATCTTCTTTAAAATAATCTCCTAAACTCCAGTTCCCTAACATTTCAAAAAAAGTATGATGTGTTGTATCTCCTACCTCTTCTAAATCATTAGTTCGAATACATTTTTGATAATCACAAAGTCTTTTTCCATAAGGATGTTTCTCCACAGTTAAATAAGGAATTAAAGGTTGCATTCCTGCTGTATTAAATAAAACCGACGGATCATTTTCAGGTACCACTGGGGAAGACGGAATTTGTTTATGCCCCTTACTCACAAAAAAATCTATATATAAATCTTTTAAATTCATTTTACATCTCTCCTTTTTTTCTAACTAACTGTATTTCTTCCATATCATCTGGAACAATAATATTTCCTCCAAAAAATCTTTTTGCTTCTTCAGTATATAATTTTTTTCTTTCTTTACCGTGTGATTCTTCTGTATGATATAAAATTAAATTTTTAACCTCTAAATTATTCATCTCTTTAGCAGCACTTAAAGCCGTGGAATGATTTTTTTCATAAGCATGAAAAATATGTTCTTCACTATCCAAACAAAAAGCCTCATGCATTACATAATCTGCTTCCTTAACTCTTTTACTTAATAAACTATTAAGTGGTTCATCCCCTAAAAAAATAAAGCTATTATCTTCTAAATTACACTCAAAACCAAATTGTTTTTCTCCTCGTGCCAAAATATCAAAAAACTCATATTCTACTCCATTTATAACATATTTATCTTGATTATTAACCACTACAAAATTAATAACATTATAAATTGCTTCCACTAATCTTTTAGGTAAAACATAATTTGAAACTCCTTTTATAGCTTCTAAAACTATATCATTACAATAAATGTTAATCTCCTCTTTTATTTCTCCTTTAATTGCTGGCATTCCAAGCTTTTTAAATATCCATATTAATCCTAAAATATGATCTGTATGAGCATGAGAAATAAAAATATTTTTAATATCTGCTAGTTTTATATCGGCTTGATTTAATCTTTTTACGATTTCAATACTTCCTCCCGTATCAATTAAAAAGTTTCCTAAAGAATTTTGGATTACAAAACAAGTATTATAAAAATCTATTGTTCCTCCCGTTCCTGTTCCTAACATTATAATTTTTGTCATAAAATATCCTCCAATAATAACTTCGCCAACTCACTTAAAGATTGATCACTTTCATTTAAAAATATATAATCAAAATTATCATAATTTTCTAATTCTTTTTCTGTAATATGATTTTTTTCTTCTTCCGTTAAAATATCATTGGGCATCTTATTAACTACTTTTACAGTTTTAACAATATTATTTCCTTTTTTAATCTCTTCTATCTCTCTTCTTAAACGAACATCTGATATCACAACTAAATCAAAATATTTTTCATAAACATGAAAATCTTCTACCATTCTCCTCGTAAAAAAATAATCATCATATTCTCTCATAAAAGAACCCATATCTTGTAAAAATTTTCTTGGCTTCTGACTCTTCCCATCATAATCCAAAATTTCCCAAGCATATAATTTAATATATTTACTAAATTCAGTTTGAAAGGCCCACAAATTCTTTTTCTTGGCCATTTCAACTATTTTTTCTCCTAAATAAGTTTTTCCACTCCCAGCTTTACCAGCAATTAATATAATTTTCATTTTATCACCTTTTTAATTATAAACTATTTATAATTTGAACAACTTCCGGAAAAGTTTTCATTTTTGATGAATTTCCACAATGCCCCAAACCTTTAATAAAAACCTTCTGTGCATCTAACTTAGTAGCAAACCTTTCCAGTCTTATAACATCACTCAAATAATCTTGATCTCCATATATCGCAAAACGTTTACCTATTAAATTTCGACAATTATCTAACTCTTCTTTATCAACATGAAAATTTTTCAAAACCTGACTTGTCTTAATATCCTGAACCTCATCTTCTAAAAAAGCCGCAATAGTAATAACAGCTTTTACAGCAACTTTTCTTAAAGAAATATACTTTAAAATAAAACGACTTCCAAAACAACGCGAAACAATAATCGTGTCTTTATTTAACACTTTACCTTTTAAATAAAAATCTAAGACCTCAACCCACTTCTAATAATCCGTTTCTTCATTTTTAGGAAAAGTAGGAAAAATATAGGCCCCCATCAACATTTTTTCTAAATATGGTTCATAAGTTTGTTTTAAATCTCCATGCCAACCATGAATAACAATTACATTCATAAAATCCTTTCTAATAAAAAAACACCCCAAAATTCCTCTTTTAAGGAGCAAATTCTGCGGTACCATCCTTTATATTACTTAATTTTTTGATAACGGTTAACCCGATTAATCTCTTATAAGTAGCAATTTTAAACTTTCTTTATTTATTTCCACCAACCATAAACTCTCTATAAAATTACTTATTTAAAACCTCTTATCCTCACTGACTAATTTTTTCTGTTATTTGATATTTATTCTCTACAAACGCTAATATTACTTTCAAAAGAGCAATACAAGGAGTAGCTAAAATCATTCCTAGTATACCAAAGAAATGACTAAAAAGCAAAAGCCCAATTATAATTGTTACAGGATGCAATTTCATCGTTTTACTCATAACAATTGGTTGTAAAATAAAATTCTCAACACATTGAACAACAATACAAATTATTAAAGTCATAATACCTATAAAAGTATTTTGACTAAATCCAATTATAACAGCTAAAGCTCCTCCAATATATGGTCCAATATAAGGAATCAAATCCGTAATTCCACAAAACAACCCAAACAATAAAGGTGCTTGTAAACCAATAATAGCAAAACCAATAGAATCACTGACAAAAACCATCGTCGCTACTAATAAAGTACCATTAACTGTTTTTCTTACTTCTCCTCCAATATTATTTAATAATACTTCTGCTTCAAATTTATTTTTACTAGGAATTATACTTAGAAAATGTTTACTTATCGAATCAAAATCAAATAACATATATAACCCTACAAATAAACCCATAACAATAGTTGCCATACTAGAGAAAAATTTTACTATTAAATCTAAAAATTTAGTGGGAAAAGTTGTCGTAAAATTAGCTATATTTCTTTCTAAAGAAACCATCACATTATTTTTTACATTCGAAATATCAAAACCTTCCATATTCGAAAATTTATCAAAAAAAGCATTAAGTCCATCTTTCGCATCACTAACTATCCCAGGCAAATTAGTAATAAGCTCATTTATTTGAACATATATTGTAGGTACTAAAAACCTTAAAAAAACAATTAAGACAAAAAGAAATATCGCATAAACAATAATCGAACCAAAAACTCTTCCTATTCCTTTTTCTTCTAACTTTTTAACAAATGGATTAAAAAGCCATGCTATTACAAAACCAATAAATAATGGAGCTAAAACTTTAAGTAAACTTAAAATAAAAGTTAATATTCCCCATTCTTTTACTAAAATTGTCACAATAAAAACAATAGCAATAATCATTACAATATATAACAAATGAAGGATTTTTCTAGACATACTAACCACTTCATTTACTTCATCAACATTAATATCTAACTTTTTCTTTTTTTCCATAATAGAATCTCCTTTAACTCATTATAGCACAAAAATATAAATTTATTCTACCTCTCCATCCAAACTAAAACTTTTAGCTTGTTTAATTTTAACATTAACAACTTTTCCAATTAAATCTTTATTTCCCTCAATATTTACTAATTTCATTGTATCAGTATATCCATACAATTTAGTTTTATCTTTTTCACTCTCTCCAAGTATTAAAACTGGAACTATTTTTTCTTCTAAGCATTTATTATTTTCTAGTGAATATTTATTTACTAATTCATTTAATCTTGCTAAACGTTTTTCTTTTTCCTCTTTAGAAACATTATCTTTTATTAAACTAGCTGGAGTTCCCTCACGTGGTGAATAAATAAAAGTAAAAGCTCCATCAAATTTACATTTATTTACAACATCTAGAGTCTCTAAAAAATCTTCTTCAGTTTCATTAGGAAATCCTACTATAATATCGGTAGTTATACTAACATTAGGAATTTTCTCTTTAATTTCTTTAAATAACTTTAAATATTCTTCTTTACTGTATCTTCTTCCCATTAATTTCAAAATGCGATTACTGCCGCTTTGGAGCGGTAAATGAATATAAGGCATAATATTATCATATTTCGCAATTACTTCAATTAATTCCTCTGTAAAATCCCAAGGATGACTGGTTACAAACCTAATACGTTCAATATTAGTTTGAGCTACTTGTTCTAATAATTCACTAAAACTTGTCCCATCATTTAAATCACAGCCATAAGCATTAACATTTTGGCCTAAAAGTGTTACTTCTTTATAGCCTAATTCTTTTAAACTACGTACTTCATGTAAAATAGCCTCTTTTTGACGGCTTCTCTGTTTTCCTCTCGTATAAGGCACAATACAATAAGTACAAAACTTATCACAACCATACATAATATTAACCCAAGCAGTAATGTTTGAATCTCTGCTATACTTAATATTTTCGTAAACATCCCCTTCAATACTATACACTTCAATATTTTGCTTTTTATTAGCTTCTATAATCATTTTTGGTAAATCATTAATATTATGCGTTCCAAAAACAATATCAACATAAGGATGATGTGATTTTATTTCCTCTACCACATTTTCTTCTTGACTCATACATCCTCCAATTGCTATCAAAAGATCAGGACGTTCTTTTTTCAAATGCTTACATCTACCTAAATAACCAAATACCTTATCATGAGCATTTTCTCTTATTGCACAAGTATTTAAAACTACAATATCAGCATCCTTTAATTCATCTGTTTTCGAAAAACCAAGTAACTCTAAATACTTTCTTATTTCTTCTGAATCATGAACATTCATTTGACACCCATAAGTTTTCAAAAAGAATTTCTTGCCCTTAAAATTTGCTACAAAATCATAAGAATTATTTTTAACTTCACTTATCTTTTCCGTTCTTTTTCTGGCTTCACTTAAATTAGGTAAATTCATAAAAAATCACTTCTTTCTCTTGTATTATAACATGAACACTAAAATACAACAAAAAAATATAGTATTTAGCTACTATATTCTAATTTATTTCAAAACAAATGGTGAATTACTTGAGCCTACTCCTCTGCTATCTATTCCTATACTTGTGTTTAGATATACCGATGGACGGGTAGAATTTGAAACAATCAAAGAATTCGCCTCGCTGCTATACACATGCCCACTCTCATTTACAAAGAAGACCTCGTAGCCAATGGAAGAATTCGGCATAATTGTCAATTGATAAGCATTATTTTTATACAACCAGTCATTGTTCTTACAATCACTTACTCCACTTTCATTCCAACTTCCTAAACTCGTATTTAAACATATTGCCCTATCTGTCGTTGCACCTCCGCTTGTCGCATATCCATAATCACTTGGATACATTAATCCTACTTTCCCTATCCATTTTGTTGGCATTCCACTATATACTTCTTCTCCTCTTTCATATTCATAAAAAGATTTAGTTCCAATATTATTATATTGTCTTCCTCCTATGTTCCATACTACGTCACTTATCATTCCTTTGGATTCAATAGTTAACCCTGTAGAACTAAAATTACATGTCGTTGTTTCTTCTTTTCCATATGGACAAACGCCACTTGTTCTATTATAATATGCTCCTTCATTTAATACTTTCTGTAATGCACTTATACTCCAATCATTACTTCCTAATAAACCTGTATTATCCCATGAATACCTTCCTATACTCTCATTTCTTATTAATTTGATTTTGTCTTCTCTTGTTCCATCGGCATTCTTGATATCTTTCATTACTCCTATTATTCGCCATAATTCAT